>QHZR01000580.1 GCA_003224755.1 Acidobacteriota bacterium | reverse complement strand
CGGTGTTCGCGCAGGAGGCTTCCAAGGAGGAAGCCAAGGAGGCTCCCGCCCAGGCGAAGGCCGAGAAACCCGCAAAGCAGGCCCGCTGTGAGGGTATTGTCGTGAGGAGCAATAAGGATGAATCTACGCTGACCGTTCGTAAGATGGGCTCGGTCAACCAGACAACCGTCCACTACGACAGCTCGACCCAGTGGACCCATCAGGAGCACGGCAGTAAAAACGTCGTGAACATTGATCCCAGCCAGGTTAAGGACAATGATCGGGTGATCTGCCTAGGCACTTACGACCAGAAGGGCACATTTCATGCCACTCTGATCTCTAAGCGGGCCCCCAAGTAGACACGAGCTTCATCCCGTGTTGCATTTGAAACTCAGGGCTTTTTCTATTGCTGGTTAGAGCGTGGCTTACCACGCAACCAAAATACGCTTGTCAATCTTGGCCTCGACATGTCAAGGCCAAGGGGAAAGTTCCTGTTGAGGAGAGCAGGGTAGATGATGAGTTTCCATCAGCAGTTCGCTTGATCCCAACCAAGCGAATTCTTCAAACCCGCTAGCGACCTTGGGTTTTGGTGGGCAAAACATGGCTTTCATGCCCGATTTCATGCACTTATTTCCCCAGTTCCCCACGCAGCCGCTTCGATAACTTCTCGATCCGCTTCAGCTTTTCAATCGTGTCCTTCGGCAGAATCCTGTGGTTTACCGATTCCATGTCGGGCTGAAGGGACTGCGATAATTCCAGCAACTCTTTGGCTTCGCGCTGCAGGTCCAGCGGATCAGCCCGAGCCTTTAGATGCGGCGCTGTGGGCTTGGCAGCGGTAGCCGAATCATCTGCGGCCTCGAGCGGATGCGGCCAGTTGTTCCGCGCTTGCGCCATTCACAAGTAGCAGTTTCGATTCTATGAGGCAGCCAAAGTAGTGGGAACTCTGATCCGGGCCGGATTCTTGGACTTTCCCTTCATTCCCTCAGGTTTGCACCGTGGAGTCGTAGCTCAGCTCAGCTCAGCTTAGAGCGACGGCGAGCTGAGTTTCCGTTCAGCCACCCTCAGCGTAGCGTCGTCATGACTGTCTTCGCTCAAGAGAATCTTGAGGCGTTTCTAAAGTAGATAAAAATCGATTGCAAGAGCTGTAATCAGACATGGATCGTCGCCCATCCGATCCGACGCGGTGCGTCAGTGGACAAAGCGGGTCGCGGTTCCTTTTTTGAAGAACAACTTGATCTGGAAATCAGTTCATTGTCGGATTTCCGTCCTCTCCATTCACATCATCTGTTGAAAACAGAATACTTGTTGGGTTCGTTTCGTAATTTGACTTATGTCTCGGAAACCGCGGGTCGCGTGTAACTCAATACCCGGAAATCCGCGGCCCGAACCCTAGGCTGAGGCAGGTAGTTGTGCTGTTCGTCCCCAGCGGCAATCGCGCCCGTTGGATGCGACCTACTCAGTCTAGAGAGGCTTCAATGTCGTTTGTTGCCCGCGGGCGAGCTGGAACCGCTTAGCTCGTCATCCGATTTTTTCACCTCCATTCATATCTTTTGAAGACAAAATACTTGTTGGGTTCGTTTCGTAATTGGCGTTTTTGTTCATGCTGGAAATTCGCATTGCTTTTTGCCGCCCATGGTCGATTCGAAAATAGAGGCCCGAGTGTCTGTGATGAAACGCTACACATGATGGCGAAACCGTCCACCGCGTCCGAGATGAAGCCGGTCGCGGTGTTTTTTTCGTTGGTTTCGCCATCATGTTCTTTGCGAATCGTTTTCTGTTTTGCCAGAGGCAACTACCGCTCTGCGTCCACCTCCTCTTCATTGCCAGGATCTGTAAGCGAATCCCAATGCACGGGATCGCTGTGAACAGCGACATCGCCGGCGCCATCGGCATGCGAATCCTTGTCGGTGGCGACATCTGAGAACGATTCTCCCACTGCCTATTCATCCTGGGTGCGAACGGCGCTGCAATCGTTAGCAGGATCCGCGGCCTCTTGCCTCGCTGGCTCCGAGAATTCGCCTTCCAAGACCTGTTGATGAGAACAGCCGGAGAGCGAATCATCTGTTTGCTCGTGAGGAACGGTGAGATCGACCGCGGCCGGTGCAGGTAGCGGCTCGCCTCCTTTAGGCCGCCCCTGTTTTACCGCATCCATAAACCGGAAAAACATGGTTTGAAACGCCGTCTCATAACGTTGCAGCTTCAGCAGGCAGTCGACATGGCCCTGGCGTAAGCGAGCTGGCTGTCCGGGATCAAGAAGCGGCCCGTTGAGTGAAGTCATGGATAAGGGATTTTTGGTTTCATCGTAGACTGGCGGATGAAGCGCGCCGGTAATGCATTCCGCCTCAAGCCGTGGAATGCGGCGCATCCGAACCATAAGCAATGCTAAACATTCGTAGATAAAGTTATTGAGTACCTGCGTATCTCCTCCCTTCAAGTCGCGAAAGGTTTCCCGGAAGCCTTCGGCTTCGTCAAGCTCAGTGGGTCCGTTGGCCAATAAGCCATGCTTGGTTGCGTTGAATCGTGTTGAGCTCGTGTCCCTCGGCCCACGTGACTTTTTACCATTACGGCGATTCCCTTCAATTTTGTCATCGGTAATTTTCATGTCTCTTCCTCGCCGCCACCATGGGCGGCCTGCTGAGGTTAAGGTTCAGGCGTAGATCGGCTGACAGCTTCAGTCCCAAATGGATGAGTTTTTTCGAAGCTGTCGCTGGGAGATCAGTGCCCAAATAGCGTAGATCTCAATCAACGCCAAAAATATGTGCTTTGAACCCGTCGGCAGGCGTCCCGCCACGACGCCGGGGTTAAGAGGTGAGAATCCGGCATCCCGCCGGGGTAGGGGCGAAAGAATTTTCGTGGCCATCCCGGCCGCAAAAGATTCTCGCTGGCGTCCCGCCAGCACCAAGACTGTAGCGAAATTCCGCAACCCGGCGCAAGACAATTTTGGAAACTTGGGTTTACTCTTGAGATGCTAGAGGCTCCCCTGTTCGACGGAAATCCGGGGCGGT
>QHZR01000569.1 GCA_003224755.1 Acidobacteriota bacterium | reverse complement strand
CTCGCCTTCGCCGACCAACCGCTCCGCCGTACGATCCACCACGTCGTGCAGCAGGGCAAAATCATCATCGCTGATTTCTCCGCCATTAATTCGGACCCGCTCATTAATGCGAACCAGGTGAGGCGACGTATATAAGCCTGTTCGCAATCCGGAAGCCCGCAAGATGGATGCCAGCGTCGCCGCCGTCGATCCCTTGCCATTCGTCCCCGCGATTAGCACACAGGAAGACCGCCGCTCAGGGTTCTCCAGCGCCGCCATAAGCACCCGCATGTGCGCCAAGTCGAACTTGTGCGAGGGCGCCTGCGCCAACTCGTGGCCCAGCGCATACATGCGTTCGACGGCAGCTTGATAAGACATAACTGAGCGGCGTTCCGCTGCTTTTAGGTTAACAGTTCCAACTCTGAATTTTCGAGATCGGGATGGCGAAAGGCGTAAAACTGCCGTGAAACCGGGAAAAAATAACCCGAACGGCCTAGCTTCGATGGCGGAGAGTTGATCTCTAAATCGTGCGGGATCGGGTGTAAAATTCCAATCTCTACCCGGTAGCCCAGGAGCGTATTATCTGAACCCACAGACTAGCAGCAGGAGGACACAATTATGGCTACGCTGAGAACCGGTCTGCTGCCCGACCCAACCTTTTATCCCTCACCCAAAATGGCCATGCAAGCCGCTCCGGAAAAGCTGGCCTTCGTTTCGTTGCTGAATCCCAGCCAGAAAGGCTCCAGCGATGCGCTCGCGTTGGTTGACGTCGATCCTCAGTCTCCGAAGTATGGGCAAATCGTAGGCGATATGAAAATGCCCTTTGCTGGCGACGAGCTTCATCACTTCGGCTGGAATGCGTGCAGCTCCTGCCTGTGTCCTTACTCTCCGCATCCTCACATGGAGCGTCGTTACCTCGTCGTTCCGGGTTTGCGCTCATCGCGCATTCACATCATCGATATCAAGCCTGATCCTCGTAATCCGCGCCTGGTAAAGGTCATCGAGCCCGAAACTGTGTTACAGCGCACCGGCTACAGCCGGCCACACACTTCTCATTGCGGACCGGACGGCATTTACATCAATGCCATCGGCTCTGCTGACGGTGATGGACCGGGCGGAATTTTTGTCATGGATCCCGAGACATTCGAGATCAAGGGCCGCTGGGAAGAAGATCGCGGTCCGCAGTTCCTCGCCTATGATTTCTGGTGGCACCTCGGGCATGACACGATGATTACCAGCGAATGGGGAACGCCCAACATGGTCGAAAATGGCGTCAACCCGGAGCTGTTGCTTGCTGGCAAGTACGGGCATGCGCTGCACGTTTGGAATTTGCGCACCCGTCGTCATCAGCAGGTGCTCGACCTCGGTCCGGAATATCAAATGGTGCTGGAGCTGCGGCCCGCGCATGATCCGAACAAGACCTATGGCTTTGTCGGCGTGGTTACCTCGCTGAAGGATCTTTCTTCCTCAATATGGACTTGGTATCACGAGGGCACGAACGGCAGCGGTTCGTGGAAAGTGCGGAAAGTGATCGAGATTCCGGCCGAAGCGGCAGACCCCGATCAATTGCCACCGCTTCTCAAGGGCTTCAAAGCCGTGCCGCCCCTGGTCACAGACATTAACCTCTCTCTTGATGACCGATTCTTGTACGTCTCATGTTGGGGCACGGGAGAACTCTTGCAGTATGACGTTTCCAACCCATTTCAGCCTGTGCAGACCGGCTCGATAAAGTTGGGTGGCATTGTGCGTCGTCAGCCCCACAGTGATCATCCCGCCACGCCACTGAATGGTGGGCCACAGATGGTCGAGGTCAGCCGGGACGGAAAGCGCGTTTATCTAACCAATTCCCTGTACCGCACGTGGGATGAGCAGTTCTATCCTGACGGTGTCCGCGGCTGGCTGACGAAGATCGATGTTGATCGGAATGGGGGCATGCGTCTCGACCCGAAGCTGTTCCTGCAATTTGACTCCATGCGGCCGCATCAGGTCCGTTTGGAAGGCGGCGATTCGTCTTCAGACTCGTTCTGCTTTTCGTGAGGACCTGGGATGGGCGAGCACGCGCGATCGTGGGTGGCACTCATCGCGCTCGGCGCCTTTCACGGCATAAATCCAGCCATGGGCTGGCTGTTTGCCGTAGCGTTGGGGCTACAAGAACATCGGCGCGCGGCAGTGCTGCGTGCCCTCTTACCACTCGCCCTGGGACACGCCCTCGCCATCGTTGCGGTGATCGCAATCGCGATACTGGCGGGTCTTACCGTGCCGCCGCACTATATTCGCTGGGTGGTCGCTGCAATCTTGATCGGTGTTGGCCTGCGATTCTTGATCCGGCACCCTCATCTCCGCTGGGCAGGAATGCGTGTCGGCATGGCTGACCTGACGCTTTGGTCTTTCCTCGTGGCCTCGGTTCACGGCGCCGGACTTATGGTCTTACCCATATTTCTCGGAATGTCCGCAGTGCACGCTTCTGCAGGTGCGA
>QHZR01000568.1 GCA_003224755.1 Acidobacteriota bacterium | reverse complement strand
AGCGCGCGATCGGCACCAGCTTGTTCGTCTTGGCCATATCGCGCGGCACCAGCGCCATCACTTCTTCCGGCACGTGTAATTTCGCCAGATTGATGGGCGGCGTGTTGAGACAGCGCCCCGTGCTGAAGGCCATGTCCTGCTCGGTGACGAACTGTTTATCCGTCAAGATCTTCAACAACCGCCCGCCTTCGGTTTTCTGAATGCTGACCGCTTCCTCGAGCTGGTTCGGCAGCAGGAGACCGTCTTCGATCAGGACTTCAGCGATGCGTTCTGCGAAAGATTTGCTTGTCATGTCGATGAACGCTTAATCCCTCGTCTCCAGCCGGTAGATGGACTGCAAGCTTTTTACGATGGCTGATGGCCGCGCCAGGTACCACGAAACCGAGTAATCCACTTTTTGCTGCACCGTGTCGCGTCCGGCAGCGTCGAAAGGATTGCAGCACGCCACCATCATCGTGCGGCTGACCAGATCGAACGGCACAAACAAGCGCCCCAACGTCAGGTAATCCGGCAGCATCGGCCCGATCTGCCGATCCACCTCATAATACTCGAGCGGCACATAGGCGAATTTGGTCCGGTCGATCAACGCCGAGAGCACCGCATCCAGTCGGTCTGCGTCCTCCTTGCAAAGGGAATCCACCAGTGAAGCCGCCAGCGCCTGCCCGCTTAAATCTTTGTTGAGTTGTTTGACCATTTCCAGCGCGGCGGTCACTTCCTCTTCGCTGAAGAGCTGCTGTACGATCAAAAATTTCGCGAGATGATCATCTCCCCGGTCCAGCAGGTTCCCGTGTTTGGGCCGCGCGCTGCGGCCCGAGTGGATATTGATCAATGAACCGCTCCCGGTGGTCGCGTTGGCAATCGCCTCGCCCGAAGCTTGCAGTCGCGTCTCGATTTCGCCCAGCATCGCCAGGATGTCCGGCGCGTTCGGTTCCTTCACCAAAATCCCCTCACACTCCTGCAACGCGTTCGAGTACGAGCCGACGTTGAAATACACTTCCGCCAGCTTGCGCGAGGTGCGCAACGAGTCCTCGTGCCTCCCAATCTTTTGGTAGGCCTCCTTCAGAATCTCCAGCGATTGATAGTCGGCAGGCTGAGTTTGAGTGATCGCCTCAAACATCTCGATCGTCTGGACGATCTGGCTATGTTCTTCTTCCGACAGCTTGTGTTCCAGCACGGGGCACTGTAAAAGCTAGAAACATGCCCCTGGCAGCCGCCTCGCCCCTAATTCCCTCTCAAAAACTGCCAATTTTCTCAGGCTCGAGAGAAAACAAACCGCGGATTACACCGATTCGACGCGGATTCTAATCAGGAACGGAGTGGCGTTACAAGTTGAGTTTGAGTAATGCCGCCAACTGTTTGCCGAGAACGCGGAATTCATCGCTCGTCAGAGCGCCGAGCTTTGTTTCCAACGGCCTGCGGCGGGGGAGGGCCGAGTCAACCCTGACATCTGAATTTTCGCCTTTTCTAAATTTTAATTCTTAATTTATAATTCCCCGTGTTTTCCCGCCGCTGCATTTCCGTTTTCCGCTCTCCGCTTCCCTGTTCGCGGTCTTCTACTTTCTACTTTACAATTGCCGCGTGAACACCCGTAACGCGTTCACGCTTCTGGAGCTCCTCGTTGTTATCAGCATCGTCGCGATCTTGATGGTGCTGGTAGCACCGGCTTTCACGAACAGGAAAACTGCGGACGACATTACGAATGCGGCCTATACGATCAAAGGGGTGTGCGAGCAGGCCCGAAGCTATGCGAAGGCAAATCACACGTACACATGGGTCGGATTTTTACGAAGAAAACGCATCTGCGCTTTCGCCAACCAACGCGACTCCTGCCTATCCGGGAAAAGGACGAGTAGTTATGGCAACTGTTT
Source organism: Acidobacteriota bacterium (assembly GCA_003224755.1). Classification (GTDB taxonomy): domain Bacteria; phylum Acidobacteriota; class Terriglobia; order Terriglobales; family Acidobacteriaceae; genus Gp1-AA145. The sequence continues at coordinate 431 of QHZR01000568.1, read as the reverse complement.
TTTCGAACGATGGGACGAAGATTTTAGAAGATGCAGACCCGAGCCCGGTACTGCCACCGAGCCGGATTACGCAACTAGGAAGATTAATCAAGATCGAGGGCGTCCATATTACTGATATTGGCGCGCCTGCTGGCGGAAACTCTGACGTTCTCGATGGACGACCTAGCCTGCCTTACACGCAGGGGGCGCCATTCGATCACTTCAACCGAATCAGCAGCGATAGTGCCGACGCGACTCAGTTTGCGTTCGCAGCTCAGGACTACACATTCTATAAGACAATTCGATTCAATCCGCGTGAAGAAGCGAACATAAACAGCACTTATACGCTAAAACGTGCCGCAGAAATTGGAATAAAACCGACTCGCGGAGATATTGTCGATGCAAACAGTGCAAACATAGTTGCTATTCAGTTTGGCGGCATCGGTGGCAAT
>QHZR01000577.1 GCA_003224755.1 Acidobacteriota bacterium | reverse complement strand
GCGAATATTAGTGTGAGTGAAGCATCTCTCCTAAGAGACTGTCGCATCGTTGAGGTGGCATACAACTGGAATCGGCGATCACTGCCGGCTATCTTGATCCGGATGGAATAAATGCGACTGAAGGCAGCTGTGAGTTTGTTGGCAATGACGTTGGTTTCTTTAAACTGCGCGGCGCAAGACTGGCTCTCGCTTTGGAAGAGCTACGCTGCCGCGTTCATGGATAATCAGATCCGTGTGATTGACCATGATGCTGGAGACCGCACGACATCCGAGGGACAGGCTTATGCGATGTTTTTCGCTCTGGTCGCCAATGACCGCCCTCGTTTCGACGGTTTGCTGCGATGGACTGAAGTGAATCTGGCGTCAGGTGATCTGACCTCGCACTTGCCTGCGTGGGCCTGGGGCAAGGGACCGAATAATAAGTGGGGCACAATCGACAGCAATTCAGCTTCGGACGCCGACGTGTGGATTGCCTACACCCTGCTCCAAGCTGGAAGCGCGTGGAAAGAACCACACTACACATGGCTGGGGACAGCCCTGGCAAAGCGCATTGCGACCGAAGAGACAGCGCAGATTCCAGGATTCGGAACGGTGCTTCTTCCCGGCGTAAGCGGCTTTCACAACGGGGACATATATCGTTTGAACGCTAGTTATGTGCCCTTACAGCTTTTTCTAGGTCTCGGGCGCGAACTGCCTGATGGTCCCTGGCACCAGATTGCCGAGCAAATTCCCGCCGTGGTGCAAGGATCTTCGCCTAACGGATTTGCGTCAGACTGGGTGGAATTCAAATCCGGAAAAGGTCTGATTCCAGCCTCGCCCGGAAGTTACGACGCAATACGCGTCTATTTGTGGGCGGGCATGCTGGATCCGAGAACCGCCGAACGTGATTCGATACTGAAAGCATTATCCGGAATGGCACGTTATCTCCACACGAATGCTGTCCCGCCGGCGAAAGTTAAACCGGAGGGAGGCGTGGAAGATCCCAAGAGCCCAGTTGGATTTTCAGCGGCACTTGCGCCATATCTTTCAGCACTCGGAGAGAAAAATCTCGAAAACGAACAGATGTCTCGGGTGCAATCAGAGATCAATTCGAAGAATGGCCTGTACGGTAATCCTGCGAGATACTACGATCAAAACCTGCTCCTATTCGGGTTGGGATGGAAATCACGCCAGTTCTGGTTCGATTCGCAGGGTCACTTGATTACAACATGGCAAGGCAGTCACTAAATATTCTCTGATAGAACTCATGTGAGGCTTTCGTTTCAAGGTGACCTCCTCGCACGTCACGAACGAGTTCTTAGCACGGTTCAGAAGTTCTTGGTTAAGACTGGTTCATCCCAAGCCGTCGTGTACCGCTCCCCTAAGTTCAAGAGCGCCTCATACGTCTTCCGGTCTTGTTCCTTGAGCACCAGGAACGTATAAACCCGATCAACTGCGGCCTTCATGATCCGCCGCCCCCAAGCAACTCCGGAGGAGTCATAGCCGATACAGCGGGAATCCCATCCGTTAACTAAAGTTAGGCACGAGACAGACCCTCCTATTTCCATCACTTCGCACATGTCAATGAAGTGTTTCTTAGGATCGAACAGAAAAAGGTGTCGCTGGCTGCTCCATTCAGAGATTTAGAAAACGAATTTACCATCCTCTCGTCTGCATCATGCTGGCCTCATCCATCGCGGACACCGTCGCTGACTTGAAGTAATACTTTAGGGTCATTGAAGTGGGTGGCGGCCTTGACGATGGCGCGGGCGCGGCGCTCGGCTTCTTCCGGAGGGGCGAAGGCGCAGGTGGTGTCGTAGGGATGCGTGGATAGCGAATGCGTACACGACGTTCGATCTCCCATGAAGATGCCGGATCCCACGAACACGGCTTCGGCACCAAGCTGCATGACCAGCGACGTGTCGGCGGGGGTGGCAATGCCTCCGGCGGAGAAGTTGGGCACGGGCAGCTTCCCTGCTTTTGCGACGATCTTTATTAATTCGTATGGGGCCTGGTGTTCTTTGGCTTTCGCGTAGAGTTCCTCTTCGCTAAGCACGGTGAGAATTTTCATCTCCTGCACAATTTGGCGCATGTGCTTGACGGCGTGAACGACGTCTCCGGTGCCGGCTTCACCCTTGGTGCGAATCATGGCTGCGCCTTCGGCGATGCGGCGCAGAGCTTCTCCGAGATTGCGCGCGCCGCAAACGAATGGAACCTTGAAAGCGTGCTTATCCACGTGATGGGCTTCGTCGGCGGGAGTGAGCACTTCACTCTCGTCAATGTAGTCCACGCCCAGCTCTTCGAGAATTTGGGCTTCCCCGAAGTGGCCGATGCGGCATTTCGCCATCACAGGGATGGAAACGGCGGCCATGATCTCGCGGATTTTCTTGGGCGCGGCCATGCGCGCGACGCCGCCTTCGGCACGAATCTGTGCGGGCACGCGCTCAAGCGCCATGACCGCAACCGCGCCGGACTTTTCGGCGATGACGGCCTGTTCGGCGGTCGTGACATCCATGATGACGCCGCCTTTTAGCATTTCGGCGAGGCCGGTTTTCAGGCGAAGGCTGGTGGGGCTACCGTTGTTTTGGGACATAATTAAGCTCTTTTCGCAGTCGTGAAGAATGGGCGCGGGAGCCGCGCCTTTGCTGTTTCTATTTTACAACTCCACGGGGCGATTATCCGCCGGGTTATGATCGCGATATGATTGCACGACATTGGCGTGGTTGGACGAAGGCGCAAGACGCCGACACTTACGAGAATCTGCTGAAAAGCAAGGTTCTGCCTGAACTGCGAAAGATTCCTGGTTATCGCGGCGGGTATATTCTCCGCAGCAACGGTGCCGAGGAATCGGAATTCGTTGTGGTTAATTTGTTCGACTCGATGGAGGCGGTGAGGAAATTTGCAGGCCCTGACTTTAGCGTTCCGGTCTTTGAGCCGGAAGCGAAGGCGCTGCTATCCAGGGTCGAGCCGGTGGCGAACCACTATGAAGTGCGGGTTGCACCGGAAGGATCGGCCGAGTCGCTAAAGCGGTTCGGAATGACAATCAAAAAGAGTTAGTGACAGTTGCCACTGCCGGAATCGCTGAAGGTCTTACCTTCTTCCGGGACGAACTGCCAGTCATAACTTTTGGGATGGAGGGTGAGCTTGAGCACGCCGAACGTGTCCGCCTGGTGCGCTTCGCTGTTGGCAACGAGGTTGGCGAAAATGCGATGCGAGTTCTTGCCGCCCGTACCTACGACAAATTCGCGAATGCCATGCTGGGGATCAGCTTTTCCGTTTGGATCTTGGAGTGCGAAGCGTTCGTAATCATGATCGTGGCCGTTAATCACGATGTCTGCGCCGGCATGATAAAGAATCTCCCACAGCGGATTAACTTCGACGTCATTGCCATGCGCTAAGCCTGAACTGAATAACGGTTTATGAAAATATGCCAGCGTGCATCCGGCCACGCGATTCTTCAAATCTTGCTGCAGCCACTTCCCTTGCTCGGAGGCAGCGGAACATCCGCCCACCGCTGCACATTCGCTATTCAGCGAAATGATGTGCCATTGTCCGAGATCGTAACTGTAATAGGCCTTTACGGGGTCGCCGGCTACTGCCCCGAAGTAGCGAAGGTAACCTGATGCACCGGTGCTGTGATACTCATGATTGCCTGGTGCAGGTCGAGTGCGGTCCTTGAATCGTCCCCAGGTGGGCGCATAGCAGTTGCTGAAATCCTTATCGCTGCCGTTGGGGTAGGCAAGATCTCCCGCGGCAAAAACCGTTCCGGGAATTTTATCGATCAGTTTTGCGGTGGCGTATGCGCCAGCAAGGTCGTCGCAACTGGCGATATCGCCAGCGCCGACGAGGACCGGATTGGACGTGGAGGCTCGAGGTTCACCGGAGGCCACTACTAAGATTTCGAATTGTCCTGCTTCGGCTGTGGACAAGAACAACTGATGCGTCTTGGGATCCAACGCCATGGTCTTCGCCCGCGGCACGGTCTTCACGCTCTCCACGACTGAGTATTTGTCCGGGCTGTCCTGGTGAATAACGGTAATCGTGCCTTCACCGTTGGAGTTGAAGATCAGGCGCCTTTCGGAATCGAAGACGGTCGCGTCCACGTGATCGCCGATCGGCAATGTGGTGATGACCTGGCCGGTATCGGAGTTCATCACCGCCATCACTTTGCTGCGGCAACCGATGAAAAGGCGATGGTGTTCGCGATCCATGGCCAT
>QHZR01000579.1 GCA_003224755.1 Acidobacteriota bacterium | reverse complement strand
TCTGGCGATCCCACCGACGAGCAAGATCTCAGAGGTAATTGTGGTCATCGGATGAATTGGATCACCATTGCCTGGTCGATGAACGCGGCGGCGTGTTTAACGCTCGCAGCGTTCTATTGCGCGGTCTGGTGCAAACAGCGCCAGAACTGGATGCATTTGTTGTTTTCCTGTAGCGCGATCGCGGCGGCGGCCATCTGTGCATTCGAGTTGGGAATACTCAATGCCCGGACCGTTGAGTAATACCTGCAACAAGCCGCTCGTAGAAATCTACTGTAGGCGGTGACTTTCGTGCGCTGGATACATCTGCCCACGTGGGTACTCACAGTGTCGTTCGTGGCTTTCGTGCGAGTCTATCTCCAGACCGGGCGGCCATGGCTGGCGTGGGGTTGGCATCCCTGGGGCGGGCGGTTTCTCGATGAAGTTCACGACTGCCGCTGCGGTCGGTGCGTACCTGCCCGCGGGCGGGCCACCCGATTCGTTAGACGTGGATCTGGTTAATCCGTCCAGCAGCAATTCTAGCGTTTTCGGCGGCCAGGTGCTGGCACTTCAAATAAACGTCGATTTTAGCGCGCAGAATATCACGGGAAATGGACCTATTGGTGCGCTAGTGCTTTGTAACGTCGGCGTAACAGCTAACCAAGTCTTAGCGGATGCCAACACGGTTCTGGGTGGGGGCGCACTTCCGAGTTATGTCACTAGCATTTCTGATCTGAATGACCTAGCGGACAACCTCAACAACGCCTTCGACAACTGGATGGACACCGGTTGGCAGGAAGTCAATCTCTGCCGGCCATAGGTTGGCAAACAAGCGTCCTGTAATAAGGGAAGCGTAAAGTGCGAGGGCTCCGCGGGGAACCGCAGAGCCCTCATTGCTTCTATAGCTGTCGCTCAGTACCTTTCAAATCAGAGGTTCAAAACCTAACCTTCCATGTGAAAATAGAGGGGCAGCCCCAATGCCTGTCATTGACAGTGCTTCGCCAGCCACCAAGCACACGCAGCTCCGGTCCTTCCGATTCAGGACCAGGTGATAAGGCGCAGTTCATGCGCCTGCATCAGGCAAGGGTGGATGGGCACGACGCGGACGCTGAAACCATAGGTGCCGCTTTCGGCCGCGGGAACGCTGCCTTCGTAAAGGTAGGTGCCGTTGCCATCGACTTGGCTTCTTTGATTTAGCACGGTCGCGCTAGGATTGTGGAGGTCGCCGTTATCCACTTCGCCGTGGTAGGCTTCTACGCGGACATGTTGCGGATCGACTGCGCCGAGGTGCACGTTTGCCCTGATCTGCAGAGATTCGCCGACTGAAATGCTGGGCCGATCTTTACTCGCTATCTGCACATCGGACACCTGAACTTGCGGCCAATCCTTGCGCATCTTCGCTTTCCATTGGCTGAGCTGGGTCGCGGCGCCGCAGCCATCCCGAGAAAAGTTCTCGTACCCGTGGGCTGCTGGGATATAAAGTTGTTGTGTGTACTCCTTGACCATTCGCTGCGTGTTGAACACGGGCGTGACACTGCGAATCGATTCCCGCATCAGTTGTAACCAGGCCAGGGGAAGCTTTCCGTCCGGTTTCGCGTAATAAAGCGGAACGATTTGGTTCTCGAGCAAGTGATACAGACTGCTGGCGTCCACTTCATTTTGAAATTCAGTAGTGCCGCTGTCGATCTCGGCGCCAATCGCCCAGCCGTTGCTGCCGTTGTAGCCTTCGCGCCACCAGCCGTCGAGCACGCTCAGGTTGATCCCACCATTTGGGGCCGATTTCATCCCGCTGGTGCCGCTTGCTTCAAGCGGTCGCAGCGGATGATTTAGCCAAAGATCAACTCCCTGCACGAGCCGGCGCGCAATGTAGCTATCGTAGTCCTCCAGAAATACGACCCGAGTCTCCAGGCCAAGTTCGCGGCTGAATTTGTAAACTTCCTGGATGAGCGCCTTGCCTGCTTCATCGCGCGGATGTGCTTTGCCTGCGAAAATGAATTGCACCGGGCGCGTGACGTCATTCACCAGTCGTTTCAATCGTTCCTTGTCGCCGAATAAAAGCGTGCCGCGTTTGTACGTGGCGAATCGCCGCGCGAAGCCGATGGTCAAAA
>QHZR01000578.1 GCA_003224755.1 Acidobacteriota bacterium | reverse complement strand
GGGGCGCCCTTTTATAATACGATTTCAACAACTGGGAACACTCGCACACAATTCTGGCGTGCACGACCTGCCGACGGGAACCGACGACCGAGAAAGCCTGATTTCTGCCCTTAGAGGACTAGCTTCAGCACAAGAAAACGCCCTCGCTAGGAGCCGAGGGCGGATACTCGAAAACGCGATTACTTCGAGCAGGAATCGCTCACCATTTGAACGTTTGTAACTTTCAGGTGGCCGTGCTCATGGTTATTTTTTGTGACACCAGTGTCGTGGGCCATGTCTTTCGTATCTTCTTTCATGTTGTGCGCAGTCGCGTTGGAAACCACGCCAGTCGCGGTTATTTTGTGTCCCACGTGGTCAGCCAATGACACGGTGCTGCTACGCACCTCCCATGTGCTCCCATTGTCGGCTTTGAGGTTGAACTCCTTCGCATTGTCCCCTTGTGAAAGGCATCCAGTGATCGTTCGCGTGTCGGATTTTCCCTTGTCGGACGAATCCTGCGCCATGACCCATATTGACGCCGTGCATGTCAGAACCAAACATAAAAGCAAGCTTCTCATGCCTGTTCCTCCTGGTTTCCGAGTTCAGTCAGGGATTCGATGACTTGCTCCTGAGCACGGGTTGCAAGCAGCGGGGAAGAGCTTAAATCTGCTGACTTGTTGGGACAGTCTTCAAGGCCCGGACACCGATTGTGGCTCAATGAGTGCTTCTATGAGAAGCACTCATTGAGCATGTATCGGAGGGACCGGACCACACAAGAAAAGGGCAGAGTTTGCTCCGCCCCTGGCTAACCGACGAACCGCTTCAAATTTGTCCGAGCCCGCCGTCGACGTTGATTTCGACACCTGTGATGTAAGACGCATCTTGCGAGGCCAAAAATGCTACTGCGCCTGCCACTTCTTCAGGTTGTCCAAACCGCTTCATCGGAACCTGCGCAACGATCTCTTTCGCAAAGCCATCGATGGCTTCCTGTGACAGCCCGGTCCGCCCGAAAATCGGCGTGACAATTGGCCCTGGCGCGACCGTGTTGACGCGGATACCGCGCCCCGCCAGCTCCGCGGCTGTTGTTCGCGCCAAAGAACGCAGCGCCGCTTTGGTTGCCGCATACGCGCTTGCGCCTGCCGTACCTTTCCGGTCCACAACGCTGGTATTCAGAATGATTGACGCGCCGTCATTCAGCAGCGGCAGCGCTTTCTGAATCGTGAAGTATGCTCCCTTGATATTGATATCGAACTGCTCGTCGTAAGTACTTTCCGATGTCTCAGCAAAAGGCACAAACTTCGCAACTCCCGCGTTTACGAACAGGACATCAATTTTCCCCAGCTTCTGCGAAACCTCCGCATACAGCATGTCTACATCCGTGAGCTTGGTCACGTCCCCCTGCACCGCAACCACGCCCTTTCCGATGGTCTTCACTGCTTCATCCAGGGTTTTTCTGCTTCGGCCCAAGATGGCTACTCTCGCGCCTTCTTCCTGTAAGCGTTTGGCCGCCGCTAGCCCAATTCCGCTGTTCCCGCCGGTTACTACCGCCACTTTTCCTTCGAGCCTCTTCATATCATTCTCCTGGTGTGCCGAATCGTCTGGAGTCGAGGCAACCAACCATTTCATGCCGCCCCCTTCCAACCAGATTTAGACAGTTAGATGACTATCGAAGTACTTGGTTGCAGGTTTTTATGAGCACGTTGCGGAATGCGTAGTTTTGCTTTATGCGGCGAGGCCGAGGACTACACTCTAGGGTGAGCATGAACCGTTCTGAACTTGAGAAAATATCGAAAGCCCTGGCGGACAAAACCCGCCTTAGGATCTTTGAGGCTATCTCAGCAACTAACCGCATGAACTGTGGTGACATCGTCTCCATGCGCGGCGTCACCCCCGCGACTGTCTCTCACCATCTCAAGGTTCTCAGCGAGGCCAAACTCATCACCTGCCATCGCGAAGGTCAGTTCGTCTATAACCAGGCCATTCCTGAGACCATCGCTGCCTACACTCGCGCGCTCGCAAAAATTGCAGCAGGCATGAAGGCAACGCGCCGTCATTGAGCGGCTGATCGTGTAAGGTCGCGCATTGCTCAATTCGGTTCGAGTTCACCGCCTGATTTTCCCTGTGCGCAGCATAGAGGTTCTTGCTCTGAACCAAGCTGGCAGGGCGGCGCGATCAAAAACTGGCGAGCTTTTCCTTAACATCCACCCACGTGGGTTTCGATTTCGGCTGTCTTTTGGCCATGTGCGTCCCCAAGTTCTATTGTGCCGGGCGTGTGCCGCGTTCTTCTCCAGCTCTCTGTGAGTCAAACCCGCCGTCAAAGATGATCGCGATTCATCTTGAGCACGGTGCGGTTGGTCGCCGGCATCGCGTACTTCCGATGCTGCGGCAAG
>QHZR01000182.1 GCA_003224755.1 Acidobacteriota bacterium | reverse complement strand
ACATCGAATATTCGGGTCAGAATCGGCGGGTTTGTCGCCGCCATCCAGTCGATACTGTTTCTTGCGCACTGGTTCGTTTATCAAACCTGGACGTTCTTTCGGGTGGATCTCGATCCGCCGAGCATTACGCAGGCTGTGCTTGCTCTGTTATCAGTCAGCTTTGTCGCCGCCAGCCTGCTTGCGTTTCGCTATTCCAACTTCTTTGTGCGTCTGTTCTACAGGATCGCGGCCACATGGCTGGGATTTTTCAACTTTTTCTTTGTCGCGGCAGGAATGAGTTGGTTCGTTTATCTGGGAAGCCGCGTGTTGGGTGTGACTCTTGGTCGCCCGATTGTCGCCAATTTGCTCTTCGGCGCGGCGGTGATCGCTGGACTCTACGGCTTGGTTAATGCCCGTCGCATCTGGGTGAAGCGCATCACCGTCAAATTGCCGAACATGCCTTCAACCTGGCGCG
>QHZR01000183.1 GCA_003224755.1 Acidobacteriota bacterium | reverse complement strand
AAAGTAGTCTCGACAGAACAAATGAGGGAAACGCACCGCTCTCGGCTGCATCTCGTCACGCAGAAACGGGCATCGTAGCCTTCCCACCCAGTCGAAGTGCCCGAAGACCTGTATTTGCCGGTCTTCCAACTTGCACACGCAGGAAAGCCCCGCAGTAAAATGGCGCAAAACGAAAGCGCCCGAGACTCAAATGAGTCAAGGACGCTCGTTCGAACAGCCCTCCCCCGAAGTCTGCTCACATGGCACTCTATCTGATACCGCACATGGGGTATTTTAGAGCAGGTTTCCAGGGCAAGGATAAGGGCCGTCAGCTCTGCCAACGGCCCATGCGCGGGAAGCGACTTTCCCTTTAACAGTAGTTCCATGGAAGGCAGGATGCAAGTCTTACCACTCGGGTGTTTCACGCCGTGTTAATGAAGCAGCTGCGCTGCTTTCCGCGAAGAATGATGATTGCTGATAAATCCCGATATAACTCATTGACATGGTAGCTCCTTTCCTGCACACGAGAGCTTGGGCGGTATATCCTGCAGACTCATGTGGCGCCCCAAAGCGTGGACACCTGACCTCCAGGTATGACTCCGGCAAAGGCCCTTCGCAGCGACGTGGAAATAAACTGCTCACCCGCTTGTTGTAAGAGGAAGGCGGACTCTTCGTATTTTAGTGGGCAAAGTTCAAAACTCTGGTGTTATCATGAGCTTACTGCCGTATTGAGCGGGAGTAGTTCAGCGGTAGAACGCCAGCTTCCCAAGCTGGATGTCGCCGGTTCGATCCCGGTCTCCCGCTCCATCATTGACTCCGTAGGCTTGACCCAACTTTGCGCACACATTCATCTTAGGAAGATTAACCTGCGATAAAGAATGAAAGCGTCCTGCCTTGCCCCGAGCGAGAGGCAGCTTTGATTCGGGAACTTGCGCATCCGGCGGCACCGTAGCCAAGCACGATTACGGCTTCGGAAGCCTAGGGTTTACTCGGGCGAGGTGCCAGCGCAGTTGATTTGCGGAGGACGAGGTCAGTGTCTAGTAAATATTCGGTCCCGTGCTCTGCAGGCGACTCCCTTTCCACTTCAGTCAGCAGGGCCTTGAATGCCAGACGCGCCAACTCGGTCTGCGACATCTGAATCGTGGTTAGCGGCGGTGTCATGAATTGCGCCATTCTGACGTCATCAAAGCCAACCACCGAAAGCTGTTGCGGAATAGGAATGCCGTACTCATAGGCCTCGCGCATTACACCAATGGCAGTCAGATCGTTGGAGCACATAATCGCAGTAGGACGATTTGGCAATTCTACGAGGCGCGCCAGCGCCCGAATGCCGCCCTCCATGGTATGGTCGCCTTCGACCACAAGTTCCGGATCCAACCGCATGCCGATTTCCCTCAACGATTCTTCAAACGCATCCTTGCGGGCTTTCGCGGACCTGAGATTCAGTGGGCCCGTAACGAATGCGATTTGCTCATGCCGCAGCGCGGCCAAATGTTGCACCGCCTGGCGAATGCCACGTCCGTAATTGATTTTGATATTGCTGATCCTGGCAACTGGTGGCGCCACATCCACGAACACCAGTGGGACTTTGCGAAAACGCAACCCCTCAAGCAGCGCTTCCTCCATGCCGAACGTCAGAATCGCAACGCCTTCAACGCGGCGCTCAAGCATCCGTCGAACCGACATTTCCATCCGCTTCGGATCGTGCACGGTTGATGTGAGCAGAATTTCATAATTGTGTTGCACCGCAATATCTTCGAAAGACTGGACAATCTCAGGAAAGAAAGGATTTGTGATCTCTGAAACGATGAGGCCGAAAATTCGTGTCTTCCCCGAGACTAGCGCGCGCGCTTGCGTGTTGGGGTAATATCCAAGCTCTTCGACTACTCTCCAAACCCGCTTGGCAAGCTGCGGATCCACCGTTGGCACTCGATTAATGGCCCGCGAAACTGTGGCGGTCGAAACCTTGGCTCGCTTCGCAATTTCGCGGATGTCCATAGATGTAAATCTGGGTCCAGTAAACGTTTGCCCAATATTGTACTCCATGCCCGCAACCCCGATTACAAATGGCCCGTTTTGAGGATGTAGTCCGCGGTGCTGACGCACTGCTCAACTCCAAAATTGCAAAGCTTGTCCTACGCCGGGGAAACTAAAACCGACTGTCGAAACCGCGCTACCGCTCTCGGAGGCCCGTAGCGCCGACGAACTGAATGAGAAGGGAAATGGGAAAGACTGTCCGGCAAGTGGCGTGAGTGTGACTTTGATTACGGACACGCTTATCCTGCAGGCACATCGCGGTGACAGAGATGCGCCCGGTTGCCGCAGCGACGCTTGGATTCGCATGATTGCAGAATCCAATACTCGTCTGCGTATAATTCGAGCGTGCCAACGCTTCCAAACCTGATATGCGGTGGAAGCATTCAACTGCAACAAGTTACTAGCCTATGGCAATTCAGTTAGAGCCCGGGATTGACGAGTATCTCCGCAAGCGACTGATGCCGGTAGAGGGCGCGATCCCACATCTGGCCAGGACCGACATATACGGTGATTCCATTCCCGCAGGAAGCGTGGGCGGCGATCTCTTCGAGTACATCAACTTTCAGCAACGCTATAACATCGATGCCCGAATCGCGAGCGCCCTCCATTTGTCGAGAGAATATCTAGAGCCGCTTCCTGATGGCCAGGTTCCGCGAAATTCGGTAGACGAGCACGTGCAATGGCTCGGGTCGAAATCTAACCCCCAGCGATGTGCGAGAGGCCGAGTACAGAAGGGCGAAAAGCTCAGAGCAACTCATGGTCGCGGACAATTTGCGCGAACTCTACACAACCGCGGGCGTCCTCCTGGTGGATGCTCAGGGACATGGGATCATCTCGGCGAAGATTGCCTCGACGGTACACGACACATTTCATGCTTTTATACTCTCGGAACTCGACCAGCACGGAAAGACTACCCCGGAGCTATTCGAAGACATCAATCTGCGGCTGGCGCAATCGGTCACCGCGCGCAACGCTTTGGGCCGCGACGCGCATGACCGTGCGCGCGAAATCGCGACCATGCTTTACGGTGAAATACGCCCTGAAGGACATTTCCGCTTTGTAAATTTCGGCAGTCCTCCACCACTAGTGTTTTCGGCGGAGTTCGGGCGTTTCATGCCGATGAATACCGATCAGCTCGTGCAATTCCCTGCCCTTGGCTTGGAAATTCCCGAAGACCATCCTGACCGAAACAAGTATTTCTCGATGGCGGTCAGGCAAAGGCAGATCAACGCCTCGAATATAGCGGAGATCACGTTGATGAGTCCGGGAGACATCATTTTTCTTTACTCGGACGGCGTGTATGACGGCAGCGATGAGCAGGACCGCCTACAGATCGAACACATAGTTCGGGATCATAAAGAAAGTGCGGCAAAAGAGATTTGCAACGCGATTCTGGACTACGCAATAAAGCAGGACCAATACCTTCAACAGACCGGCGAAGTAGACCGGATTGACGATAAGACCGCCGTCATTATCAAGCACAACTAAAAACTAACAGTCAGTGGAGGGTCGAACGGAAGGAGACCACAGGCGGCGTCAACTTGTACTGTCAATTGCTGATTCCTACGACTTTGCGGATTGCGAAACGATTTTCGACTGCACGAATCATGTAATCGGCCACATTCGCGCGAGGAATCTTGAAACCGAAACGAGGCAGGCGGCCCTCTAGCACTCGGTACTTTCCGGTATAAGCCGCGTCAGTCAGTTGCGGCGGGCGCAACATTGTCCACTCAAGCTCCGTTTCCCGGAATATCCGCTCCATCGCGAATGTATCGGACACTACGCCTGGAAAAAACAAACGGCCAAGAAAGTAGGCAGGAGGCATGATCGAATTCTTGAACAAGAAAGCGACAGACTCGATTACGGCCCGCCTTACTCCGGCGCTGCGCATGGCTTGCGTCAGTGCCTGAGCAAATCGCTCCAATAGATTTGCGTCAGCCTTCGATATCGGAACACGAGGGCCAAACGCCGACAGAACAGCGTCGTGACCTGCAATCACCTGAGCCAGATCTCCGCTATTCAGCAGGTCTCCTTGCACAACAGTGATCCGGTTCCGAAATACCTTCAAGCGATTCGGCGACCGAACCAATGCAGTCACTAAATGACCGCGTTCAACGGCCTGCCGAACAATCTCCATTCCCGTACCCCCAGTGGCACCGAGTACAACCAGTTTCATAGCCATAATCATTTCCGAAGCGCATTGCTGTCAGTTCGTTCGAGCCCTGGCGAACTCTGTCCGTCGCTTGCTCTTGAAAGAGCGCGAGCCTGGCGGGTCTTGGGTAGCGACCCGCCAGGAGATGGTCAGAATCGGAAAACGAGTCCAGCAGAAGGTTGCGCAGTGTGGGTTATTTTGTCCGTGTTAAGGCTCGACACTCCGAAGTCAGGCGCGTTGTAAACCAGACCGCGATACTCTGCGCGTAGCGACACGTGTTTAACGACTGGATAGTCAACGCCCCCGCCATACGAGAAAACTCCGACAGCCTGCCGTTGCGCGCCCAGAGCACCGCCGAAGTTGTTGCCGGTTGGATCAAACACCAGCGCTCCTCCTTCAGCCAAGACATAGGGGCTGAACCTGAACCTGGCAGGTGTCGGCAAACTGACCACAAACCCGCCGGTGGCCTGATGAATGTTTGATTGGACTCCCGACAAACCCGCGGTCCCGAAATATTGCTGGGTATTCCGACTGTAGCCGTACACGGTTTCGGCTGCGAGCCACCGGTTGAAGTGATAGCGATAGCCAACCAGAAAGCCACCACTTTCAGTGCCACGCTGGGTCGTGCCCTGGCCGGTTGAATCCTTGGTGAAGAAACCCGTCCCTTGCACACTAATGTCCGAACGAATTTCCTGAGCTGAAGCACCAAGCGATAAGAAAAGAACGACAGCTGCAATCAGCGATGCGATGCGGCGCATTGCGACTCCTCCTTGTTTGTATTTCAAGCATCGGGTTCGGCGACCGAGACGACCACGGCGCTTTTGCCTTCTGCATAACGCCTGAAATAGAGGCATGATCCGTGCCAAACGCGTAACCAATGCGTGGAGGACTCGAACTGTTTGAGGAAACGGACGTTGTGCGAATTGAGGTGCAGCGTCGTATGAAGGAGGTTGTCGAGCAATTCGACACGACTTTCGACAACTGTCGAGAATCGCGACAGTTTTGTGGCACCTTTCTGGACTCTTGCTACATCTCATCAAATGTAATCATTCAACCTTAAGTCTGTCTGTGAACATCCGCGCGCTTGTGTTTGTGGCGGATGAGGGCCGGCAAAGTTTATGAGCGCAATATCGGCAGTCGGATTAGAAGCTCCCACTCAACGTTATGAGGCGCTGCTTCGCGCGGCGAATGCGATCGCTAATTGCAGCGATTGCGAGACTGCCGCGGATGTACTGGTTAAGGAACTACGCGAAGTTATAGCATTTGATTATCTCCGCATTGTGGCTTTCGACCGTGAAACCAATGCGGTCGGATGGCAATTGCTTTATTCGAACGGCCGAAGGAAAGAAGTATCTAGCGCGGACGCCTCTTTAGACGGCACAGCGATTGAATGGGTCCATAAGTATAGCCAGCTTCTAGTCACGGCTGACTGGATCGAGGAGACGCAGTTTCCGAAACATGCGCAACTTCTCACTGAAATCGGCGTCGCGTCCACCTGCACATTGCCTCTGGCCAGAGGTGAGCGCCGGCTTGGAGTCCTGGAGATTGGCCGAACGCTTCCTCATGCTTACTCCGCGGAAGAAGTACGCTTCCTTTCTCTTGTAGCCGACCAGCTCGCACTGGCAATCGACGCTGCCGTGAGCTCTTACCTCTCGCAGCAGGCGCAGGACCGGCTGAAACTGATTCTTGATGTGACGAATCAAGTGGTGTCAAGCCTGGATTTTCAGGAACTGCTGAGAGCCGTGTCTGCAAGCGTTCGGCGGGTGATGCGATGTGACGCTGCCGCGATTATGTTGCCCGAGTCCGACGGAAAACACTTGCGCGTTCATGCTCTGGATTTTCCGGACAGTCGCGGCTCTTTTACCGAAAAGACCGCAATTCCGATCGAGGGAACACTTCCGGGCCAGGCATTTCAATCGGGGAAACCCACGGTCCTAAACCGTCTCGATCCCACAGAAATACCGCCTGAAATGTACGCCAAGGCAGCTGGGGAAGGAGTAAATTCCCTTTGCCACATGCCGCTCGTCAGCCGTGGCCGTGTGCTCGGGATTCTGGCGGTGGCGCAACGAGCGGAGAACGCGTTCGATGCGAATGCGGTCGAGTTTCTGTCTCAGGTCGCAAAGCAAGTCGCTATCGCGGTTGAAAACGCCTTGGCCTATGGCGAAATTGCGGACCTCAAAGACAGGCTGGCGCAGGAGAAGCTGTACTTAGAAGATGAAATTCGCGGAGGCATGGACTTCGAAGGAATCGTAGGTCAGAGTTCGGCTCTGCGACACGTCTTAAGTCTTGTGGAGACCGTGGCTCCCAGCGATTCTACGGTATTGCTCCTGGGCGAAACCGGAACCGGAAAGGAATTGATTGCGAGCGCCATCCATGATCGTAGCCGTCGCAAGAACCGCACGTTGGTGAGGCTCAATTGCGCGGCGATTCCTACCGGTCTGCTGGAAAGCGAACTCTTTGGGCACGAGCGGGGCGCGTTCACCGGCGCGATTTCGCAAAAAGTTGGCCGGCTTGAACTGGCGGACCAGGGCACGCTCTTTCTCGATGAGGTTGGGGACATTCCCATCGAAATTCAGCCAAAATTATTACGGGCGTTGCAGGAGCGAGAGTTTGAACGACTGGGCAGCACTCGCACCAAGAAAGTGGATGTGCGGCTTGTGGCTGCAACCAACCGCGACCTCGACAAAATGGTTGAAGACCGAGAGTTCCGTAGCGATCTTTATTATCGCCTTAATGTTTTTCCGATTCGCATCCCGCCGTTGCGGGAGCGCCCCGAAGATATTCCGCTTCTGGTCCGCTACTTCACCCAGAAGTACGGTCGCCGCATGGAGAAGCAGATTGAGTCCATCCCGGTCACGGCGATGAAGAAGCTTTCGAGGTGGCATTGGCCGGGTAATATTCGCGAACTGGAGAATTTCATGGAGCGCTCGGTGATCCTTACCCACGGCAGCGCCTTGCAAGTACCGGTCGGAGAATTGATCAACAATGGCAGGACGACTCCTGCGGCGGGAACCCGCGAGGCCAGCGAGCGCGAACAAATCCTGCGCGTGTTGAAGGACACGAACGGGCGCGTTGCCGGTCCCGATGGCGCCGCGGCACGCATGGACATCAAGCGCACAACGCTGATCTCGCGCATGAAGAAACTGGGCATCAATCCGCGAAGAGTGTCCTGAGTTGGTGTCGTGATCCTCGACAGGTGTCGAAATCGCTTTCGACATTTCTCGACACTACAGGTTCCAACATCTTCTCTCGTTCAATAAACTCAATGGTTTAGCCGGCTCCCCTCAGGTCTCCGCAGTGGTCGCTCGTTTGCGTAAGGGTTATATGAAGCGAGCGCAATGTTCAAGATCTCAATCACCGACACCCCTTGCAAACGGACGCTGCTCGTGGAAGGCAAGCTTATCTCGCCGTGGACTGCTGAGTTGCAGAGGGTGTCACGCGAAGCAAGCCATGACCTACAAGGCCGAAAGCTGACCGTTGATCTTTCAAACGTTACAGTAATCAGCCCGGAAGGTGAGGACACACTCTTTGAGTTGATGAGAGAAGGCGCGAAATTCTCCTGTGGCGGCGTTCTGACGAAGTACGTGCTCAAGCGGATCGCACGGAGAAGCAGCAGTCGATGTCGCGACATTTTGATGACAGTTACCGGAAATTGCGAAAACTGACGGAGGCAAGAATGTTTAAGGCAAAGCAAGTTGCAAACGTGAAAGACATGGAATACGCAACCGCTGGAGATTTCTGCACAATCTTCGACGAAGATATGAACAGTTTGTACCTGCTCTCACTGTTGCTGGCTGGTGATCGCAAAAAAGCGGAGCAATGCTTTGTCGAAGGCCTGGAAAACGCGACGAGCCGGAATCGAGTTTTCAAGGAGTGGGCGCGCTCCTGGGCCCGGAGAGCGATCCTTCAGAATGCGCTGCGAATTGTCAATCCACGGCCCAATGGCCGAGGTGGGTCATGGGAATCGTCCTCAATGAACCGGGGTGGCGAAATGTTGTCCGAACGCGCTGAGATCATGGCAGTTCTTGGACTCCGGCCCTTTGATCGCTTCGTCTTCGTCATGTCGGTGCTCGAAGGCTACTCAGATCACAATTGTTCGATTCTGCTCGGCTGCTCGCGTCAGGATGTGCTTGCCGCCAAGACTCGCGCATTACAGCAAATTGGAAGTGTTGCGGAACTTCGCCTGAAGCAGGAAGCAAACATCAATTCGGAAGAGCTTCTGGCCCATCAGAGTCCCAGTTCCGTGGCAGAAGGTGCAGCGTGAACGCAGCTATGGGAATCAAAT
>QHZR01000566.1 GCA_003224755.1 Acidobacteriota bacterium | reverse complement strand
CCATGGTTGCTGCCAGCGTAATGCCGCCGATATAGAAGCCTCCCAGAATGCGGTGCACACGCACGTGCTTTGTCCTGAATCTCGAGGAAAGCTGCAGCGGCCCAATGAGTAGCGCCGTCAGCCCTCCCAGCCCATGCGGAATCAGCAGATAACGGACGGGAAAGTAGTAAGTCCAGTCGGGATGGGCATGATCAATGATGAACCCTTCGTTATTCCACAAGACAAACAGAAACATCAGCCCCAGCAGTGAAAACAGCGCATATTTGAAACGGCTTTGCGGGCGACGTGCGACAACGGCTGACGAGGTGGCCATCGGTGTGCTCCCTTAGGATTTCGAAGACAGAGACGAAGAAAAACCGCACGAGTATAGCATGGAGTTCCGCTATTCACGCTTTCGGGCGCGGATTCGGTCGGGGCTCTTGTCCAAGTACTCCAGCCGCATTTGGAAACGATGATCCAGTGATGCATTCTCGTCTATAAGGACGGAAGGGAGGGTGGCAGATCTGGTGGTCTCACCGACCTCGAAGCATGACTCGCAGCGTCCGGCGCCGTCGATTGCGAGATGCGGGCAAGAAGGGTCGTCCATGCAACCATTGCAAATGCGGGATCAAGGTCCTTTCGGTTTTCGGCGACGCCGCCACACCGCCGTCTCACGGAGCGAATGAGCGCCTCTCCACGCCAGAAAACCCACCTACCGCGTGTGTTACAGTCGAAATTCTGTGGATGCGATTGTCACCACTGGTCTCACCCGCCGCTTCGGGGATTTCACCGCTGTCGAAGAGGTGAATCTCTCGGTTGCGCCTGGCCAGTTCTACGGGTTCCTCGGTCCGAACGGGGCGGGTAAATCCACGACAATAAAAATGTTGACCGGCCTGCTCGCGCCCACCGCGGGCAGCATGCAAATTCTCGGGCTCGATCTTTCGACGCATTTGGTCGAGGTCAAGCGGCAGATCGGCGTGGTGCCTGAAGGCATGGCTCTGTTCGGGCGCCTCACCGGCTCCGAGTTCTTGAATTTTGCCGGACGCATGTACGGTCTTGATCGCGACACCGCCGCACACCGCACCGCCGAATTGCTCGATTTCATGGAGCTCTCCGCACAGCCGAAGACGCTGGTCACCGACTATTCGCATGGGATGCAGAAGAAACTGGCGATGGCGGCAGCCGTGATTCACGGTCCGAAAGTGCTCTTTCTCGACGAGCCGTTCGAAGGCGTAGACGCCGTGGCGTCAGGCACGTTGAAAGCGATGTTGCAGCGCATGATCGCGCGGGGAGTCACAATTTTTCTTACCTCACACGTTCTTGAGATCGTAGAACGGCTGTGCTCTCACGTCGGCATCATCAATAAAGGGCGATTGGTGGCGCAGGGATCGCTTGATGAATTGCGCTCGGGAGTCACAGCCGGAAGCGCAATCGCCCATGAAGGAAAAATGACGTTGGAAGAATTCTTTCTGCAGACCGTTGGCGGACCGCGGAACGCGACGCAGGAATTGTCGTGGCTCGGTTAGCTATGATTTCGCCGAGCGTTTCTACCGGACAGCTTCGTGCGGTGGTGGTTTTGCGCCTGCGGCTCCTCGTTAACTCTCTGCGTTCAGTCCGGCACCGGCTCAACCTGGTTTCCCGCGCATTGGGAGCGCTTTTGGTGCTGGGAGCTGGCGTCGGAGGTGGTTTTGCCCTGGCTATGGTGGCTTGGGAGATCACAAAGTCCGGCAAGCTTGAATGGCTCGCGATCATTTTCTGGGCTTTGTTCTTCTTCTGGCAGTTATTCCCAATCATGGCCAGCGCGTTCAATGAGAACCTTGACGCTTCAGGCCTGCTGCGTTTTCCGCTCAGTTACGGGACTTATTTCCTGGTGCGGCTGCTCTATGGGGCATTGGACATCGCGACAGCCCTGGGATTGAGTTGGTCGCTGGGCATTTTGATCGGAATCATCTCTGCAGACGTACGGCTCTCCTTGTGGGCAGCGCTGTCAATCGCACTTTTTACGATGTTCAACGTATTGCTTGGACGGGCAATTTTTGTCTGGATCGAGCATTGGCTCTCGACCCGCCGCAGTCGGGAAATAATGGGAGTAGTGTTCTTTCTGGTGGTCATTGGTTTCCAGCTTGTCGGCCCGCTTTTGGGGCGATATGGCGATCATACCTCGCGGCTTCGAGTTCATGTCCCAGCAATACTGCTATGGGTTCAGCAGAAGTTACCGCCCGGCTTGACCAGTGCTGCCCTCGCGGGAGCGAGTCAGCAGCGGTATGCAGGCGCAGCACTTTCCCTCATGCTCGTAGGAGCATTTAGCGCAGCCGCATTTTGGTTGCTGCACCTGCGCCTTCGCGACCAATATCGGGGCGAAAATGTTTCAGAAGGAGAGAAGCGCCGGACACGAATTGCAACTTCCGCTGTAAATCGCGGGTGGGGCCTCCCGGGAATTCGGGGACCGCTGGCGGCTATTTATGAAAAAGAGATTCGCTACTTCTCGCGCAGCGGACCGCTTCTGTTTACTCTCATCATGCCCTTGGTCGTGGTTTTGGTGGTCTGGGGAGGGAGAAGAGGCATTCTCACCCATCAAGCCGGTTTCGCGCTTCCGGTGGGCGCAGCTTATTGCCTGCTTCTGCTGACCAACATCGTCTATAACAGTTTTGGCGCCGATGGCGGAGGCATTCAGTTTTTTCTGACCTCTCCGGTTTCGTTTCGGAAGGTTGCTGGGGCAAAAAATCTCGCCCAACTGACGGTTCTGACACTGGATATTTTTATTCTGTGGGTGGGCATTCGCGTGGTCTATCAGCCTCCGGGATTTGCCGTGATTGCGCTGACCTTTGCCTGGTATCTTTTTGCGGTGCCGCTGAACCTCGCGGTTGGCAACTTGCTTTCCGTGTACTCTCCAAAACGGATTGACTACGCGACATTCGGGCGGCAGCGTCCGGCAGAGAGCACCATCATTCTCAGCCTGCTGGTGCAAATGGGTTCCATAGGGGTCGGAGCGCTATGCATCTTCATTTCCCGCCTGTACTCGAACCTGTGGATTGCAACGTTGACGCTGCTGGGGCTTGCGGTCCCCGCCCTGGCCGGCTATTTCATTCTTCTTTCACGGTTGGATCGCATCGTGATGCAGCGGCGAGAAGTGCTAGCTACAGAACTGTGCAAAGCTTAGTTGCGCGACGTCTCACTACCGCACTTTTGCCAGGAATCTAAGCCTCACGTAATCCGCAGTCCAGCGGCCCTGTGCATCACAGAGGGCCGGACGAAGTTTTTCAGTTGCTTCATTTAGAAATTCATCGCGTTCGTTCTCCGGTAAACTTTTGGCGAAAGGAATCGCGAAGGTATCAAGCCAACCTCGCATTCCGGTCGGAAGCTGCGTCGGACGCGGAATCAGCGCGATGGATTCAACGTAGAAACCTGCGCGTTCGAGCCTGGCGCTGTATTCATCGGCAGTGGGAAAATACCACGGAATGAGACCTGCGGGATTCGGGACCCCGCGTTCTTGCAGTGTCGCGCAGAGCGCCACCGTGATGGCCGCGACGCATCCGTGCCCTCCCATTTCCGCGGCGAACCGTCCACCGGGTTTCAGCGCACGATGAATGCCCGAGATTACTGCATCCGGATCGCGCTTCATCCAGTGCATGGCAGCGTTGGAGAAGACAGCGTCAAATTCAGAGTTAAAATCCAGGCTGCCGCCATCCATTACGCGTGCATCCAGCCCACGCCGTCGAGCTGCGTTAACCATGTCCGACGAAGCGTCAACTCCGACAACATGAGCTCCGGCAGACACAATTCTTTCGGTCAGAGCGCCATCACCACAGCCTAGGTCGAGTATTCGTTCGCCCGGCTGCGGGTTGAGGAGATCAAACACTGCCTGACCCATGTCGGCAACGAACCTGGCATTCGTGGCATACCGCGCTGCGTTCCATTCTTGGGCAAATTCAGTCGAACCCATGCGTTTATCCTAACGGGAAGCAACCCTCAATGAGCTCACCTAATACAGGCCTATCCTAACCCGACCGGAACTAGCTTCTTAGACGACTTCCAGAGTTGCCTATTGATGAAATTGGGGGCGAACCGGCGCATGAACGCGAGCTGTTTGGCCTGCCCCGGCCGGATTTCCAGTGCGCCCGCCTCAAGCGACGCAAATGACTGCTTCACCAACTCGTCCGTAGTGATCACCTTGATGCCGCCTTCGGCGAGTTTCGTCGTCATGTCAGTCTTCACTCCTGGGGGCATGAGTTCGATCACATCCACGCCGCTATCCTCCAACTGGAACCGAAGCGATTGGGTATAGGAGTGGATCGCTGCTTTAGTGGCGGAGTAGATCGGTGCGGCCGGCACTGGCACAAAAGCAAGAGCAGAGGATACGTTGATCACGGTGCCCTTGTTAGCTGTGAGGAGGCCGATAAACGCGGAGTTCATGCGAATCAC
>QHZR01000565.1 GCA_003224755.1 Acidobacteriota bacterium | reverse complement strand
CAAATACGACGGAGAAATCTCCTCCAGGAACCGTCAAACGAAAGCGATCCCACTGTTGGGAGAAATCGAACGATAGTTTCTCACTTGGTCGGTATGAGCCCCGAATGCGGGCCTCATTCAAGCGTCCGTTGTAATACGTGCCGAAGCGCTCGAAGAAGCGCAGAACCCAGCGCTTGTTTTGCGGGGTGCCGTATGTTAATTGATGGCGCGTCCAATGATAC
The DNA here is from genome assembly GCA_003224755.1 of Acidobacteriota bacterium. GTDB lineage: Bacteria > Acidobacteriota > Terriglobia > Terriglobales > Acidobacteriaceae > Gp1-AA145. The sequence goes on along the minus strand of QHZR01000565.1, from coordinate 2,205 downwards.
AGGCCACTTGGGATGACGACATTTTTGTAGATGTTGAAGGGAGCGGTGATGCGCTGAGTGAAGACGTCAACTATATCTTCATCGGTGTATGCACCGTTGTGAAACTCCGCACGAAAGGTGGCCTGCCACTCTTGGGTCTGCAAGACGCCGTGCGTGTCGGGCGCGTGAAAGAGGAAACCTTCAAATTGCAGCTCGCGGATGCCGCGGAGATTGGGGCGCTGTTTGAAGGTTACGTCGGCGTAGTCACAAAGGCAATCGGTGCGCTCGAGAAACCCGACTTCAGGGTTGAAATTCGGGCCGATCTTGCGTCGCTCGGCAAAGAGTTCCAACCAGTTATTTTTGTAACTCGCGTTGGCGCCGAGATTTGTTTGACCACCTTGGATGCCGGGAGAGCGACTCTGCGCGGCATAACCCATCAAAACGAGGTTCTTCACCAGCACCACGCGCGTGTCCACTCCCCCAGTCTCATTGAACGGAGGAGCAGTGTTCCCGGCCCGCTTTTCGATCCCCATGACTCCGATGTAAGAGCCTCCGGGGAGTGATCGCTTCACCCTGAAAACACCGTAATTGGCGTAGGGGTTGGGACCGCTCGACCGAGTGTTGGCATCCATGATGCCCACGTCGAAACCAGCGAGCGAACCAGTGATTTTTCCTCCTCCGTTCATCGGCACTTGCTGACCCGTGACCGGATCAATGCCAATCTGACGGCTGAAAAACAACAGATCACCGGAGCCGCCCATCGCAAAATTGAAAATCCCGGCATTTTCCAAGAAGAACTGCCGCTTTTCCGGAAAGAAGAGCTTGTAAGGCGTCAAGTTAAATTGCTGGGTGTCCACGTCAGCGTCGGCAAAATCAGTGTTGGCAGTCAGATTGGCAACCAAATTCGAGCGGAGGCCGAGTTTCACGTCCACGCCGCCCGTGTAAAGGGCAGCTGTACCAGGAGTGAGACCTGCTGAGGTCGCGGCCTGCGGTAAATGGTTGAAGCCGCCTAGGGCGTAGGGCTTCACGATGAATAAGCGGCCACTGCCAATTTCAGAGATTCCACGCAACTCGCCGCCCTGACTGATTTTCAGGATTCCAAAACTGCGCCTCCAGCTAGCCCACAAATCCTGCTCATTCTTGCGACGGATGAAGCGCTTGAAGTTGATTCCCCAAACGACTTCATGCGATTGCATGAAGTTCAGCGTCGAAAATGGAATCTGGATCGTCGCTGTCCAGCCTTCGGACGTTATGTGGGCCTCAGACGTCCAAACGCCATCCCAACCAGGGTCTCCGTCTCCTTGGTCGCTGCTGCTATTCTGCAGTCCCTGCTCGTCCGTAATGAGGCCGTCTCGTTGGGTTCCCAGAGGATTGGTCTGAAACAAGTAGGCGTTACGCCGGTTGTGCGAAGAGTCGATCACAATTTCGAAATAGTCATCGAGCTCTTGACTTACGTCCCGACGCAGCTGGGTGGCTACAATCTTTCCGGGTTCTGAGTCATAGCAGACGATTCCGAAAAACACCGCGTCTCTCGTGTAGAGAATGCGTACTTCTGTCCGCTCTGTCGGGGGCTGTCCTTCATACGGCTCTCGCTGAGCGAAGTTGGTAATGGGCTCGGCGAGTTTCCATTGCGGATCATCGACCCTGCCATCGATCTTTGGCGCATGATCGACTCGCATCGCATTCGCAACGCGAAATGTCTGCGGAATTACGGTTGTATCGGATTGACCCAAAAGAGTCCCAGCGGACAGGGAGCCCAGCAGCAATACGCCCATAGCGCTGTACGCCAATCTTATCCGGCTGGACACTGGCTTCAACGAACCACAGCCTCGTAAACAACCATGCGCGCAACGGCCTTGCCATCTGCCTCCTGCTCCGGCGCGTAAAGACGGTGAGTCTCAGGGTCCACTGCCAAGCTGTGCACTTTCTTCTGAACCGGGAAGTCTTCCAGCTTTCGGTAGTGGTCCGCGTCATCCATTTGGAATACCGAGATGGCTCCACTCCCACAGGCGACGTAAATTCGCTTCAGCCCAGGATCGAACTTGATGACGTCGGGTCCGCCCGCCATCGGTAGGAATGCGATGGCCTGGTTCTTGTCGAGATCGAACACGGTCATAAGCTCGTTTCCTTCGCAGGAGAGGAAGGCCCGATGATGCTCGGGGTCAAGGGTCATCCCGTGATTTCCTTTGCAACGTCCCACGGGATGACGCCCTACAACCTCATCGG
>QHZR01000576.1 GCA_003224755.1 Acidobacteriota bacterium | reverse complement strand
GATGTGTGAGTGTAGCGCACTGTGCGCTGCGTAATTTGCCAGGGCCAGGAGTGACTGGCCAAATGCGGCCAGCAGCAAAATCACGAAACAAGCGCCTCTCCAAAACCGCCAGATCCTTCCACGGCCCGGTGTGGTAGATGCGGAGAGGTTCCCTAGCCGCACGCGAACAATTGTTTTGCTAGCAACAGCTCTGTTTGGTGGATGCAGCATTTCCAAGGTGTTTCTAAGGCCGGCACCAGAGAGCAATCGCCGATGTTTGTCGTTGAGCTTCCTGCGGACCGGGCGATCTCGTCTTTAGATTCTCAGTAGGTATAGCTCAATCCGGCAGAATAGCGATTCCGTGAGTAACCCGGTGTCGATCCTAGCGAACTAGTCGAGTCATGCTCGTAGTCAATGTGCAAGGCTAAACGCCTGTTGATCGTGTAACGGAGGCCGAGAGTAAGCTGAAGGGAATTCTGCGTCCCTGTCGAGCCGGTGCCGCCTTGATTTTCATCAAGATGATAATAAACGCCAGTGGTTGAACTGAGCCGCGAAGTTAGATCGTACCTCAGGTCCAGACCCGTGCGCCACGTCTTGGTGGTCGTCACACCTGTCGCCGTGGGCGATTCGTATCCATAGCTGGCCGTCCAGTTCAGCGAGTGATTGCTCCTCACGTAACCAAGCGTACCTTCAAAGTAAGGACTGGCCATATTCCCGTCGTTTTCGAGAGAACGAAACGATTCACCCCCGCGCACGTGAACCATTAAGTGCTCGGTTAAATTATGATTGACGCCGGCGAGGATGAAGTTAGTCGTGGAATTATTGGTAGGGGCCGTATCGTAATCTACCGCTTCAAAACGATATTCGCCCACAAGAACCGTGCGACTGGTGAGGCTAAATTGAAGCTCTTCGCTAAACGTGTTCTGAACGCGGTTCTGAGCAAGCGTGTTCTGAACACCGTTCTGAGAATTTCCGTTGGACGAGGAAAAGTACTGAACGCGCTCGAACGTGTAGCTCGTTACCGTGCTAAATCGCAAAAGCCAGTGGTAAGTAAGCGCAAAAAGATCGACCGTATCGAAAAAAGGCGAGCGCACGTTCTGCGGGCCGACATTGGATTGGAAATTCGGTTCGTTCTGGTAAGTGCCGTAAAAGCTGGCGTAGAAGGAAAGCCGACTCGAGAAGTTATGCGTGAGGGACAAAGTGACGTTTCCGGTAGTCTCGTTCTGGCCCGACACATCGAAATACTGGCTAAAGCGTCCGACCCCAATCAAAGCAATTTGTGTGCGCTCCCCGGGACGAGCATAAGTGAGCACAACATTTTCTCTCGCGAAAACTGAGCCTTGTGAGCCTTGGCCTTGGCCGGGCGAGCTCAACGTCACGTTGTCATCGTAGCCCATGTCCAGGCCGGCGGTGATTTGAACTGGAACAGCTGGCAGCCACCCGAGCCCGGCTGCCTCCGACGCCGAACTCAACGCCTCTTGACTCAAGACTTCGCCGACCGAAGCCAGGAAGCAAGTGGCGAGCAGGATCGCAAGGGGCAGCGAATCTACGCGATTACGGTTACGAGCCCGGTGAATTCGACATGGCGAAATCATGTTTGCAAGTCGCGCCCTGCCGGCACATCAGGTCAAAACAAGCTGCGCGCGATGTAGATCACGTCCCCGTCCTGGACATACTTTGGTTGGATAGGCTTGCCTCGAATGCTCGGCCGAAGATTAATCCTCTCCGTGCGCTGCACTCCGTTGATTATGCGAGTGAGATGAATGTTACTGAGGCTTCCATAGTCACTGACTCCACCAGCTGCCATAATCGCCTGGTACACAGTCGTCGGGCGATCAAAATTGAGCGGACCCGGTCTATTGGCAAATCCGGACACGATCACGGTTGCGATGCCGTTCTCCAACGTGACCAGCACTTCGCTGTTTTCAAGTTGCGATTCGTAGCGGCTGACAAGCTCATGTTGAAAATCGATAACCCTCTTGCCGGCAGCCGTCACCTCGCCGATGAACGGCAGACTCACCTTGCCGTCCCTGCGAATTTTCTGCGTTTGATCCGGGACGTTCTCATCGGCATAGGCAACCTTGATCACATCTCCGGGAGAGAGCCTCACGGCTGTGTGCGGACCTGGTGGGTTTGGCAAAGGCGGTAGCGGGCTCTGGCACCCGCCGCACATGAGGGCAGCAAAAACCAGGAAAGCGAACAGACAAAAAGACCCGCTCAACTCACGTCTGCGGTAAACTTTATCAGTTCCCGGTAATTGTCGATCGTTACACGTCTGTTTCCTGTTTGGCGTCATGCGACGTTGTTTACTCTATAAAATTGTTGGTAGGCAAGATAAATGCGATGAGATCGGAGATAGAGTTTCCGTTCCTGCACTTTCCAAACCTTTTTTGGCGCAACTTGGTTGTCAGCCATCGCATTTCGAGTTTCCGCTGTGCACCGCGCCAATCGCCAAGTTCCCGATAGTTCACCGACGAGTGGGTATAACCGCCGACCACCCTCGGAACTAGCTTCATCTTCTTGTTCATTAGTTGGATCCCCGCGTTCGGTGAAAAAGCCAAATGAAAATCCACACGTGCTTTCATGCCCGACCCTTCCTCCGGGATTTGTCATCACTGGAGCTGTGAGAAGCTCACCTCCGAGCCAGCGCGACCTTGGGAACTTGATTGGCAATAAAGCGTCCGATTTCAAGTGAGGCCGTCGCTGCGGGCGACGGCGCGTTGCACACGTGAATGGAATTTTTCCCGTTCACTATCAGGAAATCGTCCACCAGTTTCCCATCGCGCATCAACGCTTGCGCCCGGACTCCGGAATGCGTCGGAACCAAGTCATCTTCATTTACTTCAGGGACGAACTGTTGAAGATTCTTCACGAACGCCCGTTTGCTCACAGAGCGCACCATCTCCATCATCCCATCTCGGTAATACTTCCGCGCCAGCTTCCAGAAACCCGGGAACGTGAGGGTCTCAAACAAATCCGTACAGTTGATGTCCGTCTTGGAATAGCCCTCCCGTTTGAAGGCGAGCGCGGCGTTGGGTCCGGCATGGACGGAGTCATCAATCATGCGCATAAAATGAATACCTGGGAATGGAAAATCGGGATTGGGCACTGGGTAAACTAACGTCCTTACGAGATACCGCTTTTCGGGC
>QHZR01000076.1 GCA_003224755.1 Acidobacteriota bacterium | reverse complement strand
ATTGCGACTGCGGTTGCCGATGCAATTCCACTTACGGCGACGGAGCAGGAGTCTTCACGGTGGAAGGCGATCACCGGCTACAACGAAGCCATGGCCGCCGAGCATCATCTGTTTGGCCGCAATGGTGCCGTTCTAACCGGGATCGATGTCCTGGAGTCTCAGGATTTTTCCGCGCTGAAAGGCAAGCGCGTTGGAGTTCTCACCAACCAGACCGGCCTCGATTCCGCTGGCCGCCGCACCATTGACGTTCTAGCCCATGCTCCCGGAGTCCAACTGCTCGCGATTTTTAGCCCAGAACACGGCGTTACGGGCGAATTCGATACCACCCACGTTGGCAACTCACGCGATGCCGCAACTCAGATTCCGGTTTACAGCGTTTATGGCGGTACCGATGCCGCTCGCCGTCCCCCGCCAGACCTGCTCAGCAAATTGGACACGGTCGTTGTTGATCTCCAGGACGCAGGCGTGCGCTTCTACACCTACGAAACCAGCATCGGATATTTTCTTGAAGCGGGTGCGAAAGCCGGAATTGCAGTTACGATATTAGACCGTCCGAATCCGATCGGCGGAGCGTTTGTTCAAGGCCCAATGTCTGAGCCCGGACGTGAAAACTTCACGAATTACGGGCCGGTTCCAGTGCGCCACGGCATGACTCTGGGCGAACTGGCGCAGATGTTCAACTCCGAGCACAACATTCACGCTAGGCTTACTGTCGTTGCGATGCAAGGATGGATGCGCGGCGACTGGTACGACTCAACCGGCTTAGACTGGACAAACCCATCTCCCAACCTGCGCAACTTGATTCAGGCGACACTCTACCCTGGAGTAGGGCTGGTGGAAGGGACCAACGTTTCCGTGGGTCGAGGCACGGACACGCCTTTCGAGCTGCTCGGCGCGCCGTGGATAAATGGCCACGAACTGGCCCAATTTCTGAATGCGCGTCAAATCTCCGGCGTACGCTTTGTTCCTGTGAGCTTCACCCCTTCGGCGAGCAACTTCGCTGGGCAACTCTGCCATGGAGTCAATATAGTTCTGACCGCTCGGGAAGTTCTGGATGCCCCTGAACTGGGAATCGAATTGGCGTCGGCACTGGCGAAGCTCTATCCGCAACAATTCCACCTGGAAAAGATCATGGACATCCTGGCCAACCAGTCGGTCTATGACGCGCTTACTCATGGTGAAGATCCGCATCGCATAGCCCTCAACTGGCAGGATGACCTGCGTAAATTTCAGCAGCTCCGTGAGCGCTATCTGATTTACAAGTAGCAGACGGAACTCGGCATTCCTGCCTGTCCCAAGCACTCCACATTAGTGAAAACTGTTGCGCTATCGCGATCGCGACACGCCAAAAAAGGCGCAACCGGCCAAGAAACTGCGCGGATCTGGGCGCAGGTTTGGTATTGGATTTGCTTCTAGCAAGATAGGCCAGATCTTCCCCGCAACCGGCTGGCAGTAGGTCCAGCGGTGCTCTGGAATCGGAGATCATGAAATGAAGAACCTCGTCTTCCTGTTTGTGGTGTGTACTTTGTGCACCGTGGGTGCGGTTGGGCAGGTTGGTGGCGGGACAATGAATTCTCAAGCGCATGCTCTGGTGATGTCAGGCAATCCGCAACACGCTTCTCAGACTGCTATGTCGGCGGAGCACAGCCTGATAGGGAACTCGACAATCACGTCTGCTCACGGCGAAAGGCCGCTGTGGGAAGTCATGCCGGAAGCTCCGGTTGTGCCACTTGGAGATTCGGCACGCGCTCTGAGAAAAGAGCATGCCGCAGATAAGAAGGCCGTCATCGTTTGGAGCAACTGAGCTTCGTGCGGTGAACCAAGGTGCAACCGCCGCTCTCTCGGCTGCTATGTGCCTACGCCGAATGCTTCCGCTAGCAATCCTTTCGGCGCCGAGGCAAGTAGTAGTTTCTCAAACTCTCGCGCGGGATCCGTTGGTGATTCGGTTCCCCAGGCGTCGTCAAAGAAACCAGCCCATTGAAGGCAGTCCATTCACGACCGTGAGGTGTTCTGAGGAAAACGCCGCGATAGCCGAGTCCCGGGGGCTCGGCCTCCCGCGGGCAGGCGGCGTCGCGTCCCTCGTTTGCCATGATCCACCGCTTCTCTCCGATACAATTGCCGTGCTCATGGTGAAATGGACGAGCCGATTCGGCTTGGATCGCAACGCTGTCATCAACGCAACGCGAACCGCCGTCGCGACGGTTCTATCTTTGTTGCTGGCTCGGAGCGTCCTGAAGCTCTCGGAATTCTATTGGGCGCCGATTTCGACCATAGTGATTCTTCTCTCGACAATTAATCCGCTCACTCTCGCCTGGCAGCGCTTTGCGGGAACAGCATTAGGTGCAACACTGGGAGCGCTAATCGCGACGTTCTTTCACGCCAACTGGATGGTCTACGGGGTGGGGATCTTCGTGTGCGGAATTCTTTCTGCTGTGTTACGCCTGGGAAGCGCACATCGATTTGCGGCTATTGCTCTCAGTATCGTGCTGCTTGTGGCGCATGGACAGCCTCCCTGGATAGTCGCTCTGCATCGGTTCTTCGAAGTCTCGCTCGGGATTTCCGTGGCTTTGATGGTGACATCTGTCTGGCCCCTGCCTGCGAATCGGACGTCGTAACTGCCGTGACCGCGATCAAGTAATGCGCCACCGTGGGAGTACGTGAGTACCCTTTCGGTAACAACCCGCAAATCCGCAGAGGTTTCGCACGCCGCGGTACCCACGCGTCGGTTACGGCGGTGGGGACTTGGTTACCCGCATGACGTATGGCGGCCACGGGAGCAAGATTTAGAATGTAGTTGCTTGCCTACTAAGGTCCAAAATCCGTCCGTTCGCGTGAGTCTAACGTCCGCGGAAGACCTCCTGCACGCATTTCTGGAACACGTGCCGGACGGTGTTTACTTCAAGGACCGCGAAAGCCGCTTCGTTCGCATCAGCCGCTCGCTCGCGCACCGCTTCGGCCTAGGTGACCCCGCCGATGCGATTGGCAAGACGGACTCTGATGTGTTCAGGCCTGAGCACGCGCAACAGGCACTTGCCGACGAGCAGATGATCATCCGTACGGGCGAGCCAATCGTAGAAAAGGAAGAGAAGGAAACGTGGTCGGACGGGCACGAGACCTGGGTGCTCACCACCAAGCTGCCGTTGACTGACGATAAGGGTGTGATCATCGGAACGATGGGGGTTTCTCGCAATATTACTGATCGAAAGCGCATAGAGGAAGAACTGCACCACCACCGCCTCCATCTTGAGGAACTGGTCGCGAAGCGAACGGGTGAACTGCAGCGAGCCAAGGAGTTGCTGGAACGCGATGTTGCTGCCCGCAAGCTTGCCGAGGAAGAACTAGCGCAAAAGGCTAAGGAACTTGCCCTGGCAAATGCGGAGTTGGAGAACCTGTCGCTGGTTGACGATCTCACGGGTCTGTACAATCGCAAAGGGTTTCTGGCGCTCGCCCATCATCGAGTGAAGCTCGCGCAGCGCACCGGTGAGCCGTTTTTTGTCGCATTTGTGGATCTGGATGATTTAAAGCAGATCAACGACACGTTCGGCCACCAGGCTGGAAATTGCGCGCTGGTAGACGCCGCAACCGTATTGAAGCAGTGCTTTCGAGACTCCGATATTTTGGCGCGGCTGGGTGGGGACGAGTTCGCAGTCTTCATTGCCGAAGCGGACGGGCAGAAGATCGCCCATAGGATTGCGAGCAAGCTCGCAGCCTACAACGACTCTGCCGGTCGCGAGTATTGTTTGTCATTCAGCACGGGAATCGTTTCAGCTGTTTCTGCGGAAGACTTTGAAATTGAAACTCTTCTGGCGGAGGCTGATTCATTGATGTACCAGCAGAAGCGCCAAAAGAGATCCGCGCGAAAAAGCTGATCGAATTGATACGTAATTTCCCAGATTTTCGCCGTATCCCTTCTAAAAGCTTAGGCACCAACAACTAACCTTCGGCCAACCTCGTTTGCGGCCACTCTCATCTCAGTTTCCCTGTGCAGTGGGAGTTTGCTTTCCATGCACTGAATTCCGGTCCACCGTGTAAAGGAGCGACATGCGAACTACCTACATCACAACCGGCTTTATGACAGCTGTATTAGTGTTGGCCCTGGGCCTGTCGGCTGCTGCGCAGACTTCGGCGACCAGCCCTTCACCACAAGCGACACCGTCTCAAGCTGCACCGCCCCCGTCACAAACTTCACCATCACAAGGTGCGCCGCAGCAGGAACCGCAGGCCGCGCCGTCGCAGGCGCCTCAGCAGGAGCCGTCCCAAAGTGCACCCTCGCAACCGCCTGCTGGGCAGTCCCCGCAAAGCAGTCAAGCCCCGTCGCGCAGTGAAGATGACAATCCTCTCAACCTGACCGATGAGCAAAAGACGAAATTACGGCCGATTATTGCGGATGAGAACCAGCAGATGGAAGCGGTTCGCAATGATTCGACGTTGACGACAGACCAGAAGGTCGCGAAGGCAAATCAGATTCGCGAAACCGCCTCGCCAAAAATCAAGGCCGTGTTGACGCCGGAGCAGTTGCAGAAATTGGCAGATCTACAGCAGAAGGCACGGCAACAGCAACAGCAAAGTGCACCATCCAGTGACGCGCAGAAGCCTCCGAAGTAAGCCCTGGGGCGGAACCTTATCGGTGGCCGCATCAGTCGGCTGTGGCCACCTTTCTCTGTCGATTTTTGCCGTGTGTTGGAAACAACACACACGTGTCGCTTCTGACACCCGATGAACAACCGCACATTCGTAAGTCTTTTCCTCCTAAGCTCCCTTTCTCGCGGAACCGATCCTGCTCTGCAATCTGTGAACACGAACTCACAGGAGGCATTCCATTGCCTCGCCAAATTGCAGCGCTGGTTTTCATCTTCTTCTGTACCACAGTTGCCTGGATCATCCTCGCTTCCACAATTGTTTACCGAACGCAGCACAGTGACCAGCAACTCAAAGGCCGCATCGGCTCGACTTGGGGGACCACTCAAGAGCAGGCGCCCCCCGTAGCGGGATATGTCAGGACAGAAATGGAGCGGCACACCTCTGTCGAAGGCGGCAAGCCGATCGCCCGAGACGAAGAAGTAAAGCGTTACGGAAACGTGCCGATCGAGTCCAGCCGAGTCAAGGTCAATTTGAATCTCGATCATCGGCAGAAGGGCCTGTTGTGGTACAGCACTTTCGCGGTGGACTTTGCGGGTGATTACGTATATCGCAACGACAGCGAGTTGCCCGAGGCAGTCACGTTTCGCATGCCGTTTCCAGCGCAGCGTGCAGTTTACGATGGATTGGTATTGACTATTAACGGCAACAAGGTGCCGCTAGCGACCGACGATAAGGGCACCTCGGCGGAAGCGACTTTGCGTCCAAAGCAGACAGCCTCGTTGCATGTAGCCTATCGTTCACAGGGCCTGGACAACTGGCGATACAAGTTGGCTGATGGCGTGGCGCAGGTGCAGGATTTCACTCTCGCCATGCACACGAATTTCAAAGACATTGATTTTGCCGACGATACGCTCTCGCCGACCAGCAAGCACGAAACTTCGGACGGATGGGACCTTAACTGGAACTACTCCGACCTGGTTTCAGGATTCCAGATCGGTATGACCATGCCGGAAAAACTGCAGCCAGGCCCACTAGCCGGAGAGATCAGTTACTTCGCTCCCGTGTCATTGTTTTTCTTTTTCTTTTTGATGTTCATCATCACCACACTGCGCAATATAGACCTGCATCCGATGAACTACTTCCTTCTTGCGGCTGCATTCTTTGCATTTCATCTGCTGCTGGCTTATCTGGTGGACCACATTTCTATTCACGCCGCGATGATCATTTCGTCTATGGTTTCGGTGGCCTTGGTGGTCAGCTATTTGCGGCTGGTTGTCGGAATTTGCTTCGCCGCGCTCGAAGCCGGTACCGCACAATTGTTTTATCTGGTGATCTTTTCCTACGCGTTTTTCTGGAAGGGGTTCACCGGCCTGGCGATTACTGTGATTTCGGTGATCACTCTGTTCGTGGTGATGCAAGCTACGGCCAAAGTCAAATGGTCAGAGAAATTTGCCATGCGGCGAGGAGGAGGGTTGTTGCCGAGCGCTGAGCGTTCATTTAGAGGTTTGATATAAGCCGCTAACGAGGAACTTACAGTGGACGTAGGCGCAATGAAGAGAGCGTTCTGCGCGGGCGCTATTCTGGGGGCGTTGCCGAGTATGCGCGGTTTCGCCCAAGATCTCCCTGCGTGTAGTAGTCAACGCCTGGACATATGAGCCGTTCAATGAGAGCTTTGGGTCCAGGATTGTGAGTGAGTCGGGACCACCAAGCGTCGCTGTGGGGAGCGAAAGACATTTCTCGCCGCAGCGAACCAGCTACATAGTTGTAAAAATCCCTGATTACAAAGAACCAGGGCCCTGGAGAACTGTGGTTTGGATCGGCAACTCTGGCGAAGCTCAAACGCGGATGCTTACCTTTATCGACACGCGAGTGGTGGAGCTAAAGCTTCAGTGGTTAAATGAGAAGCTCGTCTATGGCTCAGTTTGGTGGGGCAGGATCGTTGCAACAGATTTTATCTTCGATGTTCAGCGGGGGACGTTCATTTATCGCGAGATGGCTGATTGCGGAGCGGTAGTGCAGCCTTGCCAACGAGGAGGGGATTTTCGATAGGATGAAAGCAGTCTCCTAGACAACCGATGAGCTTATTACCCACACTTGAGGAAATCCAGGCTGCCCAGAAGCTGGTTTATGAAGTCATGCAGCCGACACCACAAATCTCGTGGCCGCTGCTGAATCAACGCCTGCAGGCGCAGGTGTGGGTAAAGCACGAAAACCACACTCCGATCGGCGCCTTCAAGGCTCGGACTGCGATCGTCTATGCGGCTGAACTTTTCAAGAAATCAAATGGGATCAAAGGGCTCATCACCGCGACGCGCGGCAATCATGGGCAGTCGGTTGCGCTCGCCGGACAACGATTTAACGTGCCGGTCACTATCGTTGTGCCGCACGGCAACAGCAGCGAAAAGAATGCAGCGATGCGCGGGCAAGGCGGGAACCTGATTGAGTTCGGCAGCGATTTCCAGGAAGCGCGCGAGCATGCTCAGCAACTCGCTGCCGAACAGGGGTTGCATTCTGTACCGCCTTTTCATCGCGAGTTTTTGAAGGGCGTTGGCACATATTGGTTAGAGCTGTTTTCTGCGATCCCTGACCTCGATGTGGCCTACGTCCCTATAGGCATGGGCTCCGGTATTTGCTCGGGCTGCGCAGTGCGCAATGGCATGAATCTGAAGACGAAATTTGTCGGCGTAGTTTCCGACGGTGCTCCGTCGCACGCTCTTTCCTTTGAGGCGGGCCGGGCCATCGCAGCGCCGGTCACGACCACCATTGCAGATGGCGTAGCCTGTCGCGTCCCCGATGATGATGCTCTCGAGATCATGCTGAAAAACGTTGACCATATTGTGCGCGTGAGCGACGACGAAGCGCGCGAGGCCATGCGTATTTACTTTACGGCAACACACAATACGGTCGAAGGCGCGGGGGCGCTCGCACTCGCGGCGGCGCTCAAAGAAAAAGACAGCATAAGAGGGAAGCGGGTCGCGCTGGTTGTCAGCGGCGGGAATGTAGACCGCGACGTGTTCGCCAAAGTCTTGATGGGCTGAGGCTTTGGCCGGCGATGCTGCCCTTGCACGGCCAGGTTATTGACTGCGACCTCGCTGTGGACTACAGTCGGCTGCAGCAGGAGACTTCCTATGAAAAACCTGATCTGCGTCGCTGTGTACCTCTTTGCATTGTTAGGAATCGCGTCGGCTCAAGCTGCGGTTGAGGGTGCACTTACGCACGGACTCTCCGGGGCAGCGAGTGCTACTGCGGGAAAAGCTCTGGGGCAGATCGGGAACCAGCTTGCGGGCAAGCTCGGACAGCAGACGTCCAATGCAGTGCGCCCTGCGGTTACAACTGTGCGCACTCAAAAAGCGATTAGACTCCCGCAGCCTACGACCACTACGACCTCGGCGACAAGCGGTGGCTCCATGATCGCCTCAATTCAAGGCGGAGAGCCTCAGCGGACCGAGGTAAAGTGCCCAGGGCAGCTCGAAGCTAAGTCTCCTGAGCAGGCTCAGAAGGAGTGCGGCAACGCGAAAGCGTCGCCCGAACGGGCTGCTCATCCCTCAGAGATTACCCTGCCTGCGCCAAAGTAACAGGTCTGGCGGGCGAGGCGCCCGTCCCACACGTCCACACAGCGGTGCCGTAATCACGCAGGTTCGCGCTGCGGAATCCACAAGCCAACCAAATTGAATGATGGGATGATTTCAGCAATGAAGATCCTCATCGTGGTAGGCGCGCGTCCGAATTTCATGAAAGCCGCGCCGATTCTGAAAGCAATTTCTGAATTCAACGCGGCACGCCCGGAGTGGACCGAGGAAGTTGTGCCGGTACTTGTGCACACCGGGCAGCATTACGATGCACAGATGTCCGACGCCTTTTTTGCTGACCTCGAACTGCCTCATCCAGACGTCTTTCTGGGTGCAGGCTCAGGTTCTCATGCCGAGCAGACGGCGGAGGTCATGAAGCGCTTTGAGCCGGTGCTCGCCAATGTGGATCCGGATGCGCTGGTAGTTATTGGAGACGTCAACTCGACACTGGCCTGCGCTCTGGTCGCCGCCAAGCTTGCATCCCGGGCGCATGGGCGTCCGCTGATTGCACACGTGGAGGCAGGTCTGCGATCGTTTGACCGTTCCATGCCCGAAGAGATCAACCGCATCCTTACTGATCAGATCTCGGACGTGCTTTTCGTGAGCGAGAAGAGTGGAATCAGAAATTTGGGTGCCGAAGGCGTGCCAGCGGACAGGGTCTATTTCGTCGGCAATACCATGATTGATTCTCTTCATGAGCACGAGGCAAAGGCGGAACACTCACGGGTGCTTGAGCGGTTTGGGCTGGAGCGCGGCGAGTACGTTCTGCTGACTCTCCATCGTGCGGCCAATGTGGACGACCGCGAATGCTTTCTGGAAATTCTCGACGGCCTGAGTGGTCTTGCAGCTTCTCATCGAGTCATTTTCCCGGCACACCCGCGCACACAAAAACAGATTTCCGAGCACGATTTGGAAGCTTACTTCCGCCCACGACGGATTGACTACGAAAGGTGGAACTCCGGTGTCCAGATGGTCGAACCGCAGGGCTACCTCGATTTTCTGTGCCTCATGAAGAATGCGCGAATGGTGGTTACCGACTCCGGCGGCATTCAGGAAGAGACCACTGCGCTCGGAATTCCATGTGTCACGGTGCGCGACAACACTGAACGTCCGGTCACGACAGAAATAGGAACCAACCTGCTAGCTGGCACGCGACGAGAGACGATCCGGGCGGTGATTCAGAGACAGCTTGCGTTCCCAGGATCGTGTGCGGTTCCCGAGAAATGGGACGGCAGGGCGGGGGCGAGGATTGTTCAGATTTTGTCTGAGAGACTCATGGATCACAGTGCCCTAGCCGCCGGATTGCCTGAAGCACAGATTCCCGAAAATGCCTGATAATGAGCGTTTCGCTAGGTTAACTGCGCGAAGCTCGCGATAGACTGTCTTCAGGAGCTGGCGGTTGGAAAAACGTGCCGACACAATTCTGGTGACTGGCGGGGCCGGTTTCATCGGCTCCAACTTTATCCTGCACTGGCTTGCAAATGAATCCGCCAATGTAGTCAATCTCGACAAGCTAACCTACGCCGGCAATCCGGCTAACCTCTTGTCGGCGTCTTCCGACCGTCGGTACAAATTTCTGCAGGGCGATATATGCGACCGTGACTTGATTGCGGAACTGTTGATCACGCACCGGCCGCGAGCGATTGTTCATTTCGCAGCCGAAAGCCACGTGGACCGCTCGATTCACGGCCCGGACGATTTCATCCGCACCAATGTAAACGGCACATTCAGTCTTTTGGAAGAGGCGCGCGAGTATTGGGCAGGTCTGACTGGAGCCGAGAAAGACGCGTTTCGGTTTCTACATGTTTCAACCGATGAAGTGTATGGATCGCTCGGACCTGAAGATGCAGCATTTACAGAAAGCACACGCTACTCGCCAAATAGTCCGTACTCCGCGTCTAAAGCCGCTTCAGACCACTTGGTGCGCGCCTATTTTCACACCTACGGACTGCCGGTGCTCACCACCAACTGCTCGAACAACTATGGGCCTTTCCAATTCCCCGAGAAACTGATTCCTCTTGTAATTCTGCACGCGATCGGCGGCAAGCCGATACCCGTATACGGAGACGGACAGAACGTACGTGACTGGCTGTTTGTCACCGATCACTGCGAGGCAATTCGCAGCGTTCTGACGCGTGGCAAAGGCGGCGAGACTTACAACATCGGCGGACGAAACGAAGTCAAGAACCTGGATGTGGTGAACAGTATTTGTTCTGCGCTCGATGAACTGCGACCCAACGATCCGGTCATGCCGCACGCAAAGCTGATTACATTTGTGACCGACCGTCCCGGACATGACCGCCGCTATGCCATGAACGCGACAAAGATCGAATCGGAACTAGGTTGGAAGCCGCGCGAAACTTTTGAAACCGGGATCCGCAAGACCATCCTCTGGTACCTGGAAAACGACGCGTGGATTCAGGGCGTCACGACGGGTGCCTACCGCCAGTGGATGGCGACGCAGTACTCTCTCTGAGATCCTCCATGCAAATGTCCAACTCGCCGGCCAAGGGCTCGTCAGAATACAAAGGCATCATTCTCGCAGGAGGCTCAGGAACACGCCTCTATCCGGTAACGCATGCGGTCGGCAAAAGCCTGCTGCCGATCTATGACAAGCCCATGGTCTATTACCCCCTTTCCACGCTGATGCTGGCGGGGATCCGGGAAATCATACTGATTTCTACTCCGGACGATCTCCCAAAGTTTCAGCAGCTTCTCGGGGACGGCTCACGTATTGGATTAAAGTTTGAATACGCCGCTCAAGCGAAACCGGAGGGTATTGCGCAGGCATTTCTAATTGCGGAAAGATTTATCAACCGAAGTTGCTGCGCCCTCGTACTTGGCGACAATATTTTTTACGGGCATGATCTCGTCAAGAGCGTGCAGTCGGCTGCGGCGTGCAAAAATGGCGCTCGCATCTTTGCCTACCCCGTACAAGACCCTGAGCGTTACGGGGTCGTGGAATTTGATTCTCAGGGTCGGGCCCTGAGTCTCGAAGAAAAGCCGAAGTCGCCGAAGTCGCGCTACGCCGTTACCGGTTTATATTTTTATGATTCGCAAGTTGTTGAAATCGCAAAATCACTGAAGCCGTCCGCCCGCGGCGAACTGGAAATCACTGACGTCAACCGCGTGTACTTGAAGAGCGGAATGCTTGACGTGGAAGTGATGGGCAGGGGAATGGCCTGGCTGGACACCGGAACCCATGAAGCCATGCTCGAAGCGTCATTGTTTATTCAGACGCTTGAAACACGGCAAGGGCTGATGGTTGCTTGCCCAGAGGAAATTGCTTATCGCTACGGCTACATCACGGCTGAGCAGGTTGCGAGCGCTGCTTCTGCGATGAAGAACAACAGTTACGGCGCCTATCTTCTGCAGATGCTCAAAGAGCGCGTATTCTAACCACTGCAAAATGAACGTTCTCGAAACTCCTCTCTCCGGCACGCTCATACTTGAACCCAAGGTCTTTGAAGACGAGCGCGGATTTTTCCTCGAGAGTTATAGCGAGAGAGTTTTCGCCGATCTCGGCATTCGCGAGAGATTCGTCCAGGATAATCATTCGTACTCAAAACGCGGCGTCCTGCGAGGCCTGCATTACCAGGTTCAGAAGCCGCAGGGCAAGCTGGTCCGTGTAGTGAGCGGAGAAGTGCTCGATGTTTTTGTTGATCTGCGGCGTAAGTCGCCGACCTTTGGTAGCTGGCACGCCGTGAGGCTCTCGGGTGAAAACCGTCGGCTGGCCTGGATTCCGGTGGGATTTGCGCATGGATTCGAGGTGCTCTCGGAAGGTGCACATGTGCTCTACAAAAGCACCGAGATCTATGCGCCGGAATTGGAGAGGACCATTTTGTGGAACGATCCTGACCTTAAAATCAACTGGGAGCTCGCGCTCGAGCCGGTCCTCTCTGAGAAAGATAAGATGGGTGTTCAGTTTCGCAACGCGGAAGTTTTTGAGTAGCGGCGCCGGCTATCTCGCGCTGTGAGCGGCTACAGCCTTTTCACCGGGTTGCAGCTTCAACCATTGCAACAGGTGCTTGCGCGCGTAGCTGGGCATGTCGAGAAAGCGAACTCCGGCGGTACCTTCGTCGTCCCGCCAGACCAGTTCGGCAGTGGCGTGGATCAATTCGGAAGTTCCCGGAAGGGTAAACTCCAGATTCAGCATCCCTGAGATAGGAACCTCGGAATGGAGGGCGGCGCCCGAATCACTCAGATCCGCCAAGAGCATTTGTTTAGAGGAGCCGCGAGCTTGACGCGGGCTGACTCTCGCCGGAATCATCGTGCGCACGCGCCGGCTGCTCCGGCGGCGGTCGCGCCCCATCAAGTTTCGCACCGCACGCAGTCCTTGCCGCACCCGCTCAATAGAGAGAGGCTTGTAAATAATCACCTGAGTTCCGGTCTTGAAAACCGCATGCATCGCTGCCACCGGCTCGGCCAGCGCAATCCGTACAGCCTTGCTGCAGGCAGGAATCTCGATCAACTTTTCCAGGAACATGTGCGATTGTTCGATCTGGTCGTCAACGACGATGGCGTCACAACGATGCTTGATCGCGTGTGACAGAGCCGCGTCTGAATCGGGAAAATGCTGGAGGTCGATTTCCAGGTCTTTGAATCCGCGCGCGACAATGCGGACCGTGTTTTCGTCGCGGCTAAGGAGAAGACTGCGGAGCATACTGTAACGCATGGTAGGAGTGCATGATGCGCGGCAGCAAGTTACCGAAGTGACCTTTGGAGCTGGACACAGCTGTCAAACTCTGGTCCAAACACCTGAGACGGCAGAGGCCTCGACGGCTGCAATGATTTTTTGTGTCTTCAGCCCGTCGTCAAAGTTGGGATGAAACGGTTCTTGCCGGGCAAGGGTTACGAGAAAATCCCCCAGCGTTGCGATGAACGTGTGCTCGTAGCCGACTAGATGCCCTGGTTTCCAGAAGATGGCGGAATAAGGATGGTCAGGCCCGGTCACCAGCATGCTTTTTGTGGCTTGCAACGCGGCCGGCTCGGTTGCGTCGAACAACTGCAACCGGTTCATGTCTTCCAGATCGAACGCCAAACTGCCCTTCGATCCATAGATTTCGAAACCGTTGCCGTTTCTGCGTCCAACGCCGAAGCGGCTGGCTTCAAAACTGCCGATGCTGCCATTCGCGAAGCGGGCCATCGCAAGCGCCGCATCGTCCACGTCGCGCTGCGGCGCGAAGGTGTGGGTCATTGCCGATAGTTCGCTGATGTCGCCGTTCAAGTAACGAGCAGTATCAACCAAATGGGACAGCAGGTCCCCAACCGCGCCCGAACCGGCCTCAGATCGTCGATAGCGCCAGGTTTGTCCTTTGGCGGGATCGGCGCCGGATTGATTGAAGTAATACGCGCGATAGTGGAAGATTTGGCCGAGCCGTCCCTCCTCGATCCATTGCATTGCCAGTGCTATCGCGGGCACGCGGCGATAGTTGAACCAGACGAGGTTGGGAAGAATACGGACGGCCTCCGCCATCTTTGCCGCCTCTTCAACCGTAAGTGCCAGCGGCTTTTCGCATAGAACAATTTTACCGGCCTTGGCCGCCGCCAAGGCGATGGAAGCGTGTAAGGCGTTCGGTACCGCAATGTCCACGACATCAATGTCCTTGCGGCTAACCACCGACTCCCATTCGAGAGCGGTCTCCTGCCACTCCCATTGTTGGGCGAAGGCCTGCAGCTTCTGGTGGTCGCGGGCACAAACCACCTTTGTACAAAGAGAAAACGGAACCTCAAAAAAATGCCCGACTTGGTGAAAGGCATTGGAATGGGCGCGGGCGATGAAGCCGCTGCCGACCATGGCGATGTTCAGCGGTCGTTTTCGTTCAGGCATATGGGGTTGAGATCTGGCAGGACAGAATAACGCATCGCCGCAATCCGCGCGGGGGCGTGCCGGTCTGCTCCACTTGCGCAAACTTTTGCACCCGTACGCTAGTAACTTCCGGCTTGGCGTGGTGTTCGTAACTATCCGAAGTAGAATGGGACTGTGATCGACGAGCATCCAGACCCGGAGGAAGACCAGCACGACGAGGTCCTGCCGAACTCCGCTGCCGATGAGTTCTTTGGCCGTATGAAGCACGACTTCCGGCGGCCTAAGCCGAGCGAGGCAGCGATCGCTTCGGCGCTGCAGGCTGTCCAGAAGTTGACCGGCGAAGTCATCCTCGAATGCCCGCCTAAAGTGCCAGACCAAAATTCGGCAGAGAACTGTCCAAAGTGCGGCGGACCCAACTCCCCCGCGAACCGGTTTTGTGGTTACTGCGGAACGTTGATGGACAGAGCGGAAAGGCCGAATACAAAATCGCAAATCAGTCAGCCGCAGACTGGGTCAGAAGGCCAGCATCACTATCATCATCACTATCACCACCACTACTTTTCCGAGAACGAAAAGCCAGGGGTTGCGAAAGACTCGGACATTCGCTGGAGCAGCCAAACGCCAACGAACGAGGTAGGAGCATCAGTTTCCACCGACCCCCATACTGAGCACGATGATGCCATCCAGGAGTTGGTGCAGACATGGAGCAGGTGCTTCAATTCGAAGCGGCTGGACGAGCTCGTGGATCTGTACTCGCATGACGCAATAGCGCTTCGCCCAAATTCGGCCTCAGCTCACGGACAAGAGGCCGTTCGGCAGCTTCTGCAAACCGCGCTAGACGCAGGGTTGGGAGACGTGCAGTTGGATTGCGCCGATATTGGAATCGTAGGCGACTTCGCTTGCTTAACCGGCAGAAGTAAGATGCTGGTTCCGACCGCGCCAGCGAAACGCCACGAACAAACCGGCAAGTATCTGATTGTCGCCCGGCGCGAAAACGGGCAGTGGAAGATTGTTGCCGATTCCTGGTGTATGGACGCTCCCAAGGCGCCACCGGCTTCGGCAAGCGCTCCGGTTCTTCCGATTCGCGCGCAGCGTAAGTAGGTCGCTTAAATCTCTACACCAAATTTTTGCAAATCGCTTTTCAGTTGCGACGGACTCCGCAGGAGTATTGCACATAGACCCAGTTTGGCCGCGGCTTCAACGTTGACCGGGCGGTCGTCAATGAAACCGCATTCTTCTGGCGCCCGCTGTACGAAATCTAGTGCCATCCGGTAAATCCGCTCATCAGGTTTGCGGATTCCCACGAAGCAAGAACTCACAAATAGGCTGAAACATTCCGCGAGGCCAAAGGTTTTGATCCGATATTGATTGAGCTCCCGCGATTCATTGTTGATGGTTCCCATCAAAAACTTGCCGCGGAGACGGCGTGCGATCTCCAGAACGTCCGACTTCGGTTTTGATAGGGACAATATCAATTGTTTGAACTCTTCCGGCTGGAAGGTCCGGGGCTGATAGAAGACGCTGCGTTGCAGGTATTCGTCGAGGCTGATGCGGCCTTCTTCAAACGGCTGAACCGACTCTTTATGGCGCTTTTCGAACTCGTCCTTGTCGAGATGAAATGCATCAATGGCTAGGTTGCGTTCCTCGTGGTCCCACGCGTTGGTGAGCAGAACTCCTCCGACGTCCCAAAATAGAGCGCGAATCTCCGGCACAGGACCTCCGATTCGATCAATGATACAGGCCTGTTTCGAGCTAAAGCTCGCTTTACTCAAAAAGTGATTTGACGCGGCCATGAATGGCCGCTCTTCCACGGCGATCACGGCGGTCCCGTAGCTCCGTCAGCCACGCTACCTGTTCGGTCCGAAAGCTTGGTTGGAGTTGTTACTACGCTTTAGCGGCGAATCTCGCGGCTTTGGAAGAGGCCGTGCGGCGCGTGCTAGGAACATACGCGCAGGAGCGGAAGTCGTAATGGTCGGCGAGACAGTTGCCGCAGACGTGTACATCATGAACGCGGCAATGAATAACGGGAGTCTCGGAGCCACAAAGGTCGCATCCGCCGCGAATCCTCTTGGGCTGAGGTTTAGGTGCGGCTGGCCCTGCCTGGACGGCGCGGGCCTTCATGTAAAGCCCGGCAGCGCCCGCAAGGGATCCGAACGAAAACGTGCAGATGCCGAGACCGAGAATGCTGTCGTCTGGATGAGGACCCAAGGCTGCGGGCACTAATGCAAGGCCAATCACCATGAGAAAACATCCGCCGACGATTGCCCAGCCGCTAGCCTTGCCCATTAGGAGTCCTTGCCCTATGTAAACGGTGTTTCACCACCGGAAGAAGGGTACATAGCGACAATATCGGCTGCGCGGATCAAAATCGAGATGACGGAAGTAACGAAGCACTCAGAAGTCAGCAATCAGGCACGTACCGCCGCCTCCGCCGCTACTGCCTCGCGGAAATAGTCGAGCGACATGCGCAGGCCGGTGTCGAGATCAATCTTTGCCTCCCATCCGAACAAGCTTTTGGCCTTGGTGATGTCGGGGCGGCGCTGTTTGGGATCGTCCTGCGGAAGTTTCTCGTAGCGGATGCGACTCTTGGATCCCGTGATTTCAATCACGCGGTGGGCGCAATCAACGATTGTGAACTCTTCCGGATTGCCAATGTTCACGGGGAAATGTTCGTCGCACTCGGCGAGACGTAGGAAGCCCTCGACTTCATCCTTCACGTAGCAGAAGCTGCGGGTCTGCGTGCCATCGCCATAAACGGTAAGATCTTCGCCGCGCAGCGCCTGCTTCATAAAATTAGGGACGACGCGGCCATCATTCAACTGCATGCGTGGACCGTAGGTATTAAATATGCGCACGATGCGTGTGTCCACACCGTAATAGCGGTAATAAGCCATGGTGACCGCTTCGGCGAAGCGCTTGGCCTCGTCGTAAACCGAACGCGGTCCTATGGAATTGACGTTGCCCCAGTATGTCTCTTTTTGCGGATGCTCGAGCGGGTCACCGTAACACTCCGAGGTGGAAGCTAACAGATACTTGGCGTGGTTCTTGCGTGCAATATCGAGCGCACGCATGGTACCGAGGGATCCGACTTTCAGCGTGTCAATTCCGTGGACCATATAGTCCACGGGACTCGCCGGAGAGGCAAAATGAAAAACGTAGTTCACTTCGCCACAATCAACCTTGCGGTTGATATCTAGCTGCAGGAATTCGAACTGGCCTTCCCGCCGCAGGTGCTCGATGTTCGACAGGCGGCCGGTGAGTAGGTTGTCCACCGCGACGACCGAGTAGCCCTCGGCCAGCAAAGCATCGCAGAGATGCGAGCCGAGAAAGCCAGCTCCCCCTGTAACCAACGCGCGCGGCCTCATAACTTCGCGTTCTTTCTTGCCGGACGCTCCGGGGTGGGGACAGGCTGAGGCTCCGGGCTTGAAGCCGGGCGTCCAACGCTGTAATAAGTGAAGCCGTGCGCCGCCATAACGTCAGGATCATACAGGTTGCGTCCATCAATGATGATGGGATATTTGAGCTCCTCGCGCAGGCGTTTCAAATCCAGCACTGCGAACTCTTCCCATTCCGTTAGGATGAGCAGGGCGTCTGCATCGTGGGCAGCTTCATAGGCGCTCTCAGCGAAGGTAATGCCCGAATTCAATGCCTCGCGTGCCCGGTCATGCGCTGCTGGATCGTAAGCTGAAATCTGGCAGCCTTCCTGCTGCAATGATTGAATCAGCAGAATTGCCGGCGATTCGCGAATGTCATCGGTACCGCCTTTGAACGCCAACCCGAGGACGCCGAGTTTCTTGCCTCGTAACGTCCATAGGGCGCTGCGAACTTTACGAATAAATCGCTGGCGCTGATCTTCGTTGATGCGCATGACCTCATCGAGCAGGCGAAAATCGTAGCCGCACTCGCGGGCCACGGCGCGGAATGCCATCAGGTCTTTGGGAAAGCAAGAGCCGCCATACCCGATTCCTGGATTTAGAAAGCGCTGACCAATGCGGCTATCAGTCCCGATTCCCTGGCATACCTGCTGCACGTTGGCGCCGACACTCTCGCAAATTGAGGCCACCGCATTGATGAACGAAATCTTCATCGCCAGAAACGCGTTTGAGGCATGCTTGATCAGCTCTGCACTTTTTGCGCTGGTGACGATGAGAGGCGGCGGTATCATGGCGCGATCGGGGCGGGGAATCGCGTCTGGCCGGTCGTAATAGCTCCCGTCCGCGAGCGGCGCGTAGATTTCACGCAGCACGCGGGCGCAACGATCTGTATCAGCCCCGATGACAATACGGTCGGGGTAAAGAAAATCGGTGACCGCGGTGCCTTCGCGCAGAAATTCAGGGTTGGAAGCTACGTCAAATCCATCGGTTTCTGCGCCGTTTCGTTGTATGATCCTGCGCACCCAATCGCAGGTATAAACCGGAACTGTACTCTTCTCGACTACGACTTTGTATCCGTCAATCGCGCCCGCAATGCCGCGCGCCACCGATTCCACATAAGAAAGGTCGGCTTCTCCTTGCTCTGTCGGGGGAGTGCCTACCGCTACAAATATTGCTGAACTGGCCCGGACCGCACTCTCGAGATCGTCAGAAAACTTCAGCCGCGTGCCGCGGTGACGGTGCAGCAGTTCTGGCAGGAAATTCTCATGGATGGGCACCTCGCCGCGATTGAGTGCGGCCAGCTTCGCCTGGTCGTTGTCCACTACAACCACATCATGTCCAAGGTCCGCTAGGCAAGCTCCCGCCACTAATCCAACATATCCCGAACCGACAACCGCGACTTGCATCTGATCCTCCGGACGGAAATCGACACCGAAATAGATGCTTAGTACCTATGAAAGTGTACTTTATCAGCATGTATAAACCATGAAAATGATGGTTGAGAATCTCTCGCATTCGTCAGTTGCAAATCGAGACAAGCAGTTTGATCGTAATCGACCGATCTACCCGGGCGTTCCTTCCCGCGGGGGAACTGGGCCGCAATGACGACTATGAGGGAAAGGTGCATTCCGAACTGATGGAGTTGCGAGTTCAAGTCTCAATGGGATCTGAGGCAAGCCCAGCTGACGAGCAGCGACTGGTGGCAGAAGTTTTGGCCAAAGATCGCAAAGCTACTGCCGACTTCGTGGGGCGGTGCTCCGATTGGGTGTATTCATTCGTGCGGTATCGGCTAACACCGCGCACCGAAATGGTGGAGGATTTGACACAGGAGACCTTGTTGGCAGCGTGGCAAAGCTTGCCAAACTTTCGCGGGGACGGCAACCTGCGTTCCTGGGTTTTAGGAATCGCCCGTCATAAAGTGGAAGAGCATTACCGGAGGAGCATCCGCGAAATGGAATCGCCAGAGCCAGGTTCTGCGGCTGAGCTAGCAGAAACACCGATGCTTGAACAGCAACTGGATTCGGCAATGCGGCAGGAGCGGGTCGAAGCCACGCTGGCTCTGTTGCCTGAGGCTTACGGTCTGGCCCTGCTTTGGCGGTATCGGGATGGCAAGAGCGCTCGAGAAATGGCGGAACTGACCGGCAAGAC
The DNA here is from genome assembly GCA_003224755.1 of Acidobacteriota bacterium. Classification (GTDB taxonomy): domain Bacteria; phylum Acidobacteriota; class Terriglobia; order Terriglobales; family Acidobacteriaceae; genus Gp1-AA145. Next base: position 21,448 of record QHZR01000076.1, on the reverse strand, counting down.
GGAAAAAGCAATTGAGCGGTTGCTGGCGCGTGCGCGTGAAAACTTCCGCAGGAGGTGGAACGATGCCCGCTGATTTCGATTTCGAATTCAGGTCACTCTTTTCTCAACCGAAAGAAAGGCCCGAGGAAGCAGGCGGTGGTGCGCCTTCCACTCTCAAGGCACGCCTATATTCAGCATTGGTCCGGAGTCAACAGGAAAGCGGCCCGCTGGCCAGCCTGGATGCAACCGTGGCTTCCGGTCATGAAATTTGTGTCTTCGAGAAACTGGTGCAGATTGCGCCTGTGGCAGAGAGATTGAAATCGCCATTCTTCTGTGGGGTGTGCCATGCGCGGGTGCTGGCAGAAAAGTTGGATAATCCGCCCATTTTCTGGCCACATTGCCCCTACGTGGAGTTCAAGAAATCGTGACGTAGCCTCAAAAGCGAACGATGAATCCGAATAGGTTTTGGAAGTTTTCGAGTCCACGTGGTGCTGGTGGCGCCAGGTGTTTGCTGATCTCGTTTTGTCCGATCATTTCGCTGAAGCTGTAGCGAAAATCCAGCTTGCGCGCAAGTCTGAGGTCAATACCTACATGCGAGCGGAAAACTAGTCCGGTGGAAGTAAACGTCAACGGTGACAGCGAGGGTGCGCCGCTGGACGCAATCAATTTCTCCCGCGTGCTCGCCAAATGGACTACGCCTACTCCGGTTCCCAGGTACGGGCGCACGCGGCTGCTGCGCCGCCGAAAGTAGATGAGGAAATCAAAGATGCCGGAATTCTGCGAACTGCTCCGCGATTCTTGATAGAACGCACCTGTACTCGATGAGGAAGAATTGAGGATGAGATCGTTCTCGTTCCAAATGTAGTTCACTTGCACGCTGAAATAGTTGTGCAGGTGTACTCCGGCAAAGACATTCAGCGCGCCTCCGTTTGCTGGTGCGTAAGAAGACAAACTCAATCCCTGCGCCGTTCCTCGCGATCCCGCGTCGGCGGAAAGTGTTGCAATCCCGCCACTGGCTCCGACGTAAGTCGTCCGCGCTGAAACTGAAATGGCAAGCACCGCAGGAATCAACAGTAGAAACTTCGCATGACGCATTTTTGAGCGTGGATGCACGCAGGCTGCGAGCGGGTTGTGTCCGGAGTCAAACATTAATTTCGCGCAAAACAGATTACAGCGAGGGGGAAATCGTCTTTCCATGCCGACATATTCGATGACTGTGGCTCGTACCTAAAACTAGATTCTGAAAGGAAAGTGAAAGGTCATGCATTCGAAAGCTCTCTCTCGAAGGTGGCTGACGGCCCTGACCGCGGCGTCAGCGCTGTTCATAGCTCTACATTCTGTGAGTGCGGCTGCGGAAGACTCAGGCCGCACGGGTTTCGTTTACGTAATGACAAACAAGAACACAGGAAACTCGGTCATTCAGTACCGTCGCTCTGGCAATGGTTCCCTGACTTGGCTAAACGAGGTCACAACTGGCGGAAATGGGACGGGCGCCAACGGCGCGGACCCTCTGGGTTCGCAGAATTCACTGGTGTTAGGCGGCGAGGGAAAGATTCTATTGGCTGCCAATGCTGGAAGTAATGAAATTTCTGTCTTGGACGTGATTAACGGGAGACTGGTTTGGCGTAGTAAATCGCCATCCGGTGGCACGTTCCCCAATAGCGTGGCATTGTTCGACGATTTGGTGTACGTGCTGAATGCGCAGGGTACACCGAACATCGCTGGCTTCCGCTTGGATACAAACGGAGCCCTGCATGCCATTCCGAACGCGACGGTAAACCTGCCTTCCGGAAGCACCGGCGCCAACGACATTCGATTCACCCCGGACGGCGGCCACCTTCTGGTGACGGTCTCGGGAACAAATGAGATTCTATTGTTTGACGTAGGAGATGATGGTGTTGCCGGCGTTCCAGTGGCGCAGCCCTCCGCCGGAGCCAGTCCGTTTGGAATCGCCTTTGGCCACGATGGGGTCGTGATCGTTTCTGAGGCGGCGGGATCGGCTTCTTCCTATCGCCAGAGCGATGACACCCTGGACGTGATCAGCGGTGCGGTTACTGACACGCAGAGGGCATCTTGCTGGATTTCTGTAACCAAATCTGCCCGATTGGCATACGTGTCCAATACCGGCAGCGGCACTATCTCTTCATTCCAGATCAGTGGCAAAGGAGAGTTGAGCTTGCTCAACGCAGTGGCGGCGAATCCGGGTGGTGCCCCGATCGACTCCTCCTTGTCCCGCGACAGTAGGTTCCTATATGTCGTCGAGTCCGCTCAGGGAAAAACTCTGATCTTCCGCAATAATGACAGCACGCTTTCTCCAATTGGGACGGTCTCTGTTCCAGTCGGCAGTCAGGGTATAGCAGCACAATAAGTCGGAACTTTCCGGCGCGGAAGGCGAGACATCGACATATCAACATTTCGACGGCGCGGTCGAGGGCCGCGCCGTGTTTAATGAAAAACGACTTCCTTGGAACAAGCCGAGCGGGCCTTGGCGCTATCCACTGGCTTGGGAGGAAACCCTATGCGACGGCGCTTGCATCGCGAGTTCCAGCAAATCCTTGGCTACGCGGTCGGTATCGTGGCGCGCCACAATATCTTCGAATAGATAATCACCCAGCACCGGACAAACACCGAGGGCCTCGATTGCCTCGAGGTCGGCAACGATCTGCGACGCGCCTTCGAGCGCGTACTTCGCCTTCAGGTCGGACGAAGCAGGCATGCGGTTGATCAGTGCATAGTCAAATAGCTGACAATCGGCGTGGTCATTCAGTGCGCGTATGTGATCGGCGGCGGTGCGGCCAAGGCTTTCGTTGACCTGCGTCATCAGATTGCACACGTAAACCTTGATCGCCGGCGATTCGCGAATTCCCTGGGGAATACCGCGCACCAGCAGGTTTGGAATAAGGCTGGTGAACAGGGAGCCTGGGCCCATCGTTATTAGATCAGCGCTGGCGATCGCTTGCAAGGTCTGTGGCAGCGGCTCGGGTTCGGCAGGCACCAGGAACAACTCCTCAATGCGCTCCTTACTCGCAGTGATTCTTGTCTCGCCGCGGACACGCGTGCCGTCCTGCATCAGAGCTTCCAGTTCGATATTGGCCGTCGTCGCCGGGAATATATGACCGCGGGTGGCCAGAATCTCCGAAGACAGGCGAACGGCTTCACCGAAATCGCCGGTAAGAGAGGTGAGCGCGGCAAGAAAAAGATTGCCAAAGCTGTGGCCTTCGAGGCTGAGCCCCTTCTCAAACCGATGCTGAAATAATCGCGAAAGGAGCGCCTCGTCTTCCGACAGCGCGACAATGCAGTTGCGCACATCGCCCGGCGGAAGCATGTTGAGTTCTTTGCGCAGGCGGCCGCTGGAGCCGCCATCGTCACTGACCGTAACCACGGCGCAGAGTTGCGAAATGCGAGGGGCATCCGGCAGAGCGGAAGTTGGGCCTATGGCATATTTTTTTAAGCCTTTGAGCAGCGTGGAAAGTCCGGTGCCTCCGCCGATGGCTATTACGCGCAGGTCGCGTCCGCGGTGACCGGACATCGTATTCAGCCGAGCTCCCCAACCTCTTCTTCGGGAGGAAGCGGCATTTCGCCCCCAGGATCGGGATAGAGCAGTTCGGTGAAGCGCGGATCTTCGGAAAGGTTTTGGAAATCCGAATCGTTGCGCGCCTGAAATCGCAGCGCTGGATTCAGGGCTATGGCTCGACCCAGGTTCCGCATTGAGTCTTCCACGTGCCCGGTTAGGCAGTCGAGCGCCGCCTGGCCATAAGCCACATAGTCAGCTTTTGGCACCTGCTTCGAAAGTTTGTCCAGGTGCTCGCGAGCGCCAACATAATCGCCGACATTGATTAACGAAACCGCGTAATCATAGTGCTCTTCGGGCGTCTTGAACTGTACGCTCTCGCGCTCCAGTTGCTGATTGCACGCGTTGAGATGAACGCCGGCACGGTCGGCGAGCTCCCGATTGCTGCCAGAAGCTACTTTCTGCAGTAGCCCTTTGGCCTTGTCATACTTGTGTTCCTGCATTGCGCGCAGTCCGCCCTCGTAAGCTTGCAGGAGCTGCGCCAATTGCGGATCGCTCACCAGCGTGTGCTTGGCTGTGGGTTTCTGTGCCATCTGAAGAATTTTGCCTCGGTTTGTCGTAGGAAATCCAAAATCAGCTCTAAAGCTTTTAGCTTCTTAGCGGCAAGCTAGAGCACGTGGGTTCGCTAAGAGCAAATGGCTAAGAGCTAGTTAATTGTCGTAGCCCGCTGCAGATCAATCGTCTTCCACTCTCCCGCGATGATGCCTTTGCGAATCTGGGCCGCAGTCTTGTGCTGCTTGGTCATTTGATACGAATAGTAGAGCTCCTTCATGCAGGTGGAGCATTGCGCACCGTGCGTGCCTTCGAAGCAACTGTGCAGGCTCTTGTGCCCCATGCCTCGGTCGCAATAGCAGTAACAAGGCTGTTGATAAATAATATTGGGGATTTTCGCAGCTAACTCGTAAGCATGCGACTGGAACGGATACTGATCGTTGTTGCCCCAAAGCTGGCCCTTGCTAAGAATTGGCGGTAACTCTGTTCCCTTCGGCGCCGGCTCTGGATTGAAAGCGGGGGTCCTTTGTTCTTGTGCTGCGGCGGATTGCGGCTGCGCATAAATCGTCCACCGAGACGACGCCGCGACCGAAAGCGCAATCACAAATCCGAGCACTAATCCGCGCCTCGCCATGCTTTTCCTCACGCGTATTGTAACCCGAATTGAGTAATGCCGCATGGGGGAACGGCCCGCTGAGCAGCATGACTTATACTCCCAAGGACATCGCTGAAGGAGCTGCCCATGATGAAACTCACGATTCTCCTGTCACTGTTTGTATTGCCGCTACCGGCATTCGCTGAAGACCAGAAGCCTGCCCCCACGCTCAAAGGCATACTGCTCGAACAACTGCGCACCACGCACAACCAGAAAGAGTGGTTTGTGCCGGCGAATGTCGCCGTAGAAGGACTAACGGCGGAACAGGCCAACTGGAAAGATGGCAAGGGAAACCATTCGGTCGGACAGCTGGTCAATCACTTGATCTTCTGGAACTTGGAAGAGCTGGCAAAGTTCAAAGGCGAGCCGTCCCCGAAATATAGCGGGAACAATGATGACACTTTCAACTTCGACGCCAAGCAGTGCACCGCCGCCGTCAAGCAATTAGACGAAGTGATGACCGCATGGGAGAAGGCGGTCGAGGCCGGAGATGATGCGAAGCTAAAAGATTGGTATTCCGTCGTTGCTCACATCGGCGCGCACAATGCATACCACCTCGGGGAAATCGTGTATGTGCGCAAGGAGCAAGGCTCGTGGGACGCGAGCAAGGGAGTGAAGTGACCAGCGCTCGCAGCCTGTGTGCGAGGCTTCGGCTCTGCCCGTCGGATGTGAGGGACGGCCGCACTCTTTCCGAACGATGGGCCGCCCTCTGACATGCTTTGCGCTTAGTGCATCTGCGCAGTTTCCTTCGCGTTCTGCACTGCGTTTACGAACGCTCGAGCTTGCTCGTTTGGCATCTGAGTGTTTCCTTGAAGGATGTCCTTAAAGGGAACATCTTTTCCGTACCAAGCTCGCGTAGCCTTGCCATCCTGGTGCAGTTCCGCCCCATTCAGCGAAGCGCCAATGAATGCGCCCTTGCTGCCTGAATAGGTGAGGATCCCAGCTTCCCAGCCGCCTTCGACAGAAGCTTGGCGGCCCACTGGGCCTGCTGCAGCGGATACATCAGCACCCACTTTGATATGACCTGCTATCAGGTCGTTCATTATCAGGTCGTTCATACCTTGGTCGTTCATGATGAACATCAGCAAGTCGCTGCTTTTACCGCCAATCTGCGGACCCCAGCTGATGCCGGAAACCGAGAATGGTGCCGGCGCGCTCCAGCTATTGGTGCTGGTTCGGCAGGTGGCTACTCCCGTTCCATGTTCACCGCCGACAACGAAGGCGCCTTTCACCAGCTTCGGAATGACGGCGACGCATTTTGCCCCCTCAAGGACTTGTTTCGGTACACCTTTGTCCGGAGCCGTTGCGCTCATGTGTTCAACCACGTCCGTCGCTTGTTGCAATTCGGAGCTGCCAGCAGTACTTACTGCATTCTGGTTGGCACTCGAGCTTTGGTCGTTCTGCGCCCAGACGAAAGTTCCCAGGCAAAGTAGCAGTACAACAATCGTAGATTGCCATTTCATAGGTTTAGCGCTCCTTGTCTGAGATTTCGATTCGGCGGCATGCGGGTATGGTTTCCTTCCGAAAGGGTTCTCCCCAGTAATGCATACGGGAAAATCAGTAGTGTTTTACTAGGAGACCGATGCAACCTTTGCGTAGCCGCGGTGGCAAAATCTTTCAAAGCCGGGAAGGATCGAATTCCCGTCCTTCGCTAATTTAGGTTTTGTGCTTTAAAGCCTTCAGGCCGCGCGATCGGCTATGTTGGAAACTCCGGCTTGCCGGGCGCAGTTTGCCCAGCAGTAAATTGCGCCGCTTGCTTCCACGCCATGGCCGAGAACGCGACAACTGCAATGGGCACACGTCGGAGCCAGAGCGTGAATTGCGCACTCAAAACTGTCGAAAAAGTGTTGCTCTCCATTCGCGACAACAGCGAACATCTTGTCGTACTCGTTTCCACATACTTCACAGCGCGTCATAACTTTCGTCTCCTCAATTCGACTATCATTTGATGAACGGTTCGGTTCGGTGTTTGTCCTTCTCGATTGGAGTTCTATACAAGGCATGCACTTCCTGCCTTCTTGTTGAATCACCGAATCCCCAGTATGTTTAAGGGATGTCTCGATTCTTCAGAGCGGGGCGGTTTCGCACAAACACCGCGCTGATTGTTGTTCTTCTGCTGTCTGGCCTGTGCTTCGCCGAAGAGCCGATTGCCCCGCGATCGCCGCAACAGAATTCGCCTCAGAAAGCCGAATCGAAGCCCGACCGGAAAACTGCTGAGCAATCCGACGAAAAGACCTCCGGCAAGCCCGAAGACAAGATCACTCCGCAACAGGCCGAGCAGCTCTTCCGCGACGTGGACACGATTCTCGACTTTGCCAGCAAGGATACCGCGCTCCCTATCAAACACGAAGTCAAGCGCCGCCTTGCAAGCCGGGATGAGGTGGTCAGCTATCTCAAAAAGAACATGGCCGAGGACAAGGACGTGCAGCGCCTCCGCCGCACCGAGCTGGTGCTGAAAAAATTCGGTCTGCTGCCCAAGGATTTTGATCTGCAAACCTTCCTGGTCAGCCTGCTGGAGGAGCAGGTCGCGGGCTACTACGACGCCAAATCCAAAACTGTGAATCTGCTTGATTGGGTACTGCCCGACTTGCAGCGTCCGGTGCTGGCGCACGAGTTGACGCACGCACTCCAAGATCAATCATTCGCCCTGGATAAATGGCTGAAGCGCGGCGCTGAGGACCTCGACACCAAGAAGGACCTCACGCCTGACGACATCACGAAAGATGAAAACAGTGAAGCTCGCGAGGCGGTGGCTGAAGGTCAGGCGATGGTCGTGCTGGTGGATTACATGCTCGCGCCCATGCATCGCACCGTTGCAGACGCGCCTGAAGTCGTGCAGATGCTGAATGAAGGCATGGCCAGTGGCTCGGCCGATTCCGTGCAATACAAGAACGCTCCCATCTTCATGAAGGAAGAGTTGATGTTCCCGTATCACTACGGGGTGGAGTTTGAAGCAGAATTGCTGCGCGCCCAGGGCAAAGACAAGGCCTTCGCCGCGACTTTCGCAAATCCTCCGCAGACCAGCCGCGAAATTATGGAACCCGAGACTTACATTTCAGGGGAGCACTTGCCGCCGCTGCCATTACCCGATTTCAAGCACATATTGAAAAATTACGACCGTTTTGACGTCGGCGCGATTGGGGAATTCGATGTCGCAGTGCTGGCCGAACAATATGCAGACCACGAAACCGCGGACAAGATCTATCCCAATTGGCGCGGTGGATACTATTATTCGGCGCGGCTGAAGGGAAATGCATCCGCTCCTCTCGGGCTGATCTTTGTGTCGAAGTGGTCGAGCTCGAAAGCTGCAGCGCAGTTTGCCGCGATTTATGCGCGCGGAGTGCAACAGCGATATAAGGCCGCTGAGGCCCCGCCTGACAGCAATTTGCCCAGAGACCTGAAAATGCTAGGGAGCTTGAGTGGCGATCATGCCTGGAAGACGCAAGACGGTGACGTAATCATCGGCGTGAAAGAAGACACAGTCCTTGTGACCGAGAGCTTGGAGCCGGGTACTAGCAAAGAATTCCGCCGCGCAGTCTTCGCGACGCCTTAACAAACACCGCGGAAAATCGAACCCATGACATCAAACAAGCTTCTAGGCGCTCGAAAAGACAGACTGCAATGAAAATGGCTCTTCAGCGTAGCATCTGGATTCTGGGGCTCGCGTTCACACTCGTTGCCACCGCTGCCGCTCAGTCGACAGCCGCGCCACCCCCGCCGGCGAAGAAATCGCAAGTCACCCTCACCTACATGGGCACCGCCGCTTGGGAAATCAGCGACGGCAAGACCGTGATTCTCATCGATCCCTATCTTTCGCGAATTCAAATCCGCGCGCCCTCTGCCCCTGCGTCGAGCGGGCAAGCCGCCGATCCCCGACCGGTCCACGACTGGAACGAAGTCGTTGAACCTGATGCCGCCACCGTTGACGCGCACATTCATCAAGCCAATTTCATCCTGGTGACGCACACTCACATTGACCACGTCATGGATGTTCCGCATATCGCACTCAAGACTCATGCGACAGTGATCGGGACCGAGAGCACGGAGAATGTGATGCGGGCGTTCAGCGTGCCTGAGGACCAACTGATTACCGTCCGCGGCGGCGAGGACTACGATTTCGGCGATTTCTCGGTCAAGGTCATCCCCAGCCTTCATAGCCCGCTCGACCACAAGCGCTACTTCAGTTCGGAGAAGGAGCCCGCCGGCATGAAAGCGCCGCTGACGCTACGCCAGATGGATTCCGAGGGCGGAACGCTCGCCTACCTCATACGGTTTCACGAGCATCAGATCCTGGCTTTTGGCGCCAATAACTATATTGAGCGCGAATTGGATAAGCTCAGCCCCGATGTGGTCCTGGTCGGCGCTGGCCCATCTCGCAGGGAAATCTATGACTACACCGGGCGACTCCTCCGCGCTCTGGACTTTCCTGCCCTGGTGCTTCCCACGCATTGGGACAACTACACCGAACCTTATGGCGCCTCTCAGCAGCTTGCCATTGACACTCTGCAATCGTTCATCCAGGAAGTTAAAGCTGCCTCGCCTAAAACCAATGTGATCGTGCCGAAATATTTCGAACCAATCCCGCTCGACGACGACAAGTGACCTTGTTCAATTCTTGGGTGCTGAATCCTCCGGCGGCAATAGTCCAACCTGCTTCATCAGCGTCGCTACATCGTAATAATCTCTGTTGCGGGAAATCTTTCCGTTTTTAACCGTGACAATGCTCACGCCGCGAACGCTGAATTTTTTGCCGGTCTTGAATATTCCTGCGTCCGTGCCGCTGAAGGTCCATTCAATGCTGCCGTGCTCGCCTTCAATTGAGCTGCTTGCCAATTCGACGTGCAAGTCCGGAGACCCTTCAAACTCAGACGCAGCAAATTTGCGTAGCTCTGCGGAGCCGTGATTGACGGCGCCAAACGGCACATCTTCGTAGGTCACGTCGGGCGTGAAGACCGCGGTCAGTTTGTCTGGATCATGTGAGTTCCATGCGGAGATCCAGCTCTCGGCGATGTCATGCTTGTGCGAGGCGGTCTGTGGCTTTTTCTGCCCGACGAGAGATGCTGTCACAAGCACGAGCACCAAACCGATGCGCGAAATCTCTTTCATGATTACCCCTCATTCGTTTTAAGCGCGTCATTCGAACGACAGCTATAGCGGGTCACATCCTAACACCTATCGGAGCGGTTTCCTCAAGTGATGTCCAGGCGCTTTTGTATAATCACCGTTCGCTTGAATTTCATGACGCGCGAGGGAACATTGTCGCCAGCCGAAATCGGAATCGTTGGAGGCAGCGGACTTTATTCAATGCCGGGGCTGACTGGGATTCAGGAAGTCGCATTGGAAACTCCATTTGGCGTGCCTTCCGACGCTTACGTGTTGGGAAGGCTGGAAGGCAGGAACGTTGCATTCCTTGCGCGCCACGGACGCGGACATCGCATTCTGCCCAGCGAGTTGAATTTCCGCGCCAACATTCATGGTTTCAAGCAGCTCGGCGTGGAAAGAATTCTTTCCGTTTCTGCCGTCGGATCGCTGAAGGAAGAGCACAAGCCGCTGGAGTTCGTCATGCCCGACCAGTTTGTGGACCGCACACGCCATCGCGTGGATACATTTTTTGGCGACGGGGTAGTTGCGCACATTGCATTTGCTGATCCCGTTTGCCCGCAGCTTTCGGAAGTGGTCGGTAAGGCTTGCGAGAAGGCCAAAGTCGTCGGCAAGCGCGGCGGAACTTATCTCTGCATGGAAGGCCCGCAGTTTTCCACCAAAGCAGAATCGAACCTGTACCGCTCGTGGGGCATGGACGTGATCGGCATGACCAACCTGCAGGAAGCCAAGCTCGCGCGCGAAGCTGAGATTTGTTACGTGACGATCGCGATGGTTACGGACTACGACTGCTGGCATCCGCATCATGATTCAGTAACAGTGGATCAGATTGTCGCGGTGCTGGTGAAGAATGCCGAGAACGCGTGCAACGTGGTTCGCGAAGCGGTCGCGGCGATGCCGAAAGAGCGCAGTTGCAAGTGCGGCTCGGCGCTGGCGCACGCGATTCTGACCGATAAAGCGAAGATACCGGCGGCGACGAAAGAGCGGTTGAAGCTGATCCTAGGCAAGCACCTGGAGGCACAATGAGGCAGAAGAGAATGCTTACTGCGACATTCCTGATCGGGGCCTCTATCTTCGCAGCGAATTCAAACGCTATGGGTGGATGTTCGACATCCAAGAAGTTCAAATTGCCTCAGCCCCAACACCTTTCCGCAAGTTTCGAAGATCCCTACGGTGCCGTCCTGGAAGGATTTGGTGTGGAACTGCTCGCAGGCAGGTCTGCAGTCCGCAAGGTGACCACTGATCGGCTAGGACGGTACGATTTGGATGACATAGCACCTGGGGAATACAGGTTGCGTGTGATACACGGAGACGAAGACTTCTGCGCTCCCAAAATTGGTTGCGACAAAAGCCGCTGCACGATAGAGTCGCAACTGAAACCTAACCCCAAACACATGATTACAGTGGAAACGGCAGGCAAATGAGCATACTTGCCGTTGGCTCTGTCGCTTTCGACAACATCACGACTCCTTCCGGCCGCGCCGACAATGTCCTCGGCGGCTCCGGGACCTACTTTGCTCTTGCTGCCAGCTATTTCACAGACGTGCGCGTGGTTGCGGTTGTTGGCAAAGACTTCACGACAGAACATGAAAACGCCCTCAAGAAGCGAGGCATTGACACGCGCGGAATTGAGCATGCCGAAGGGAAGACATTTCGCTGGGGCGGTCATTACCTCGAGAACCTCAACGAAGCGAAAACTGATTTCACCGAGCTGAATGTTTTCGAGAAATTCCAACCGCGTATTCCGCCTGAATACAAGGATTCCGAGTATCTGTTCCTCGGCAACATTCATCCCAGCTTGCAGGCCGCAGTGCGACTGGAAATCTCGGATGTCAAGCTGACCGGCGGCGACACCATGAACTTCTGGATTCAAGGCGCGAATGCCGAACTACGCGAAACCTTGCGCCTAGTCAACATTCTTTTGATCAACGATGGCGAGGCCAAGATGCTGGCCAATGAACCCAGCCTCCCGCGTGCCGCGCGCAAAGTGCTTGCTATGGGGCCGCAGGCCCTAGTCATTAAGCACGGAGAATACGGCGCGACCATTTTCTTCCGCGAGGGCGCGTTCGGAGTGGGCAGCCATCCATTTCGCGCTCCGGCGTTGCCGATTGAAGAAGTAAAAGACCCGACCGGCGCTGGTGATTCTTTTGCCGGGGGTTTCATGGGATACATCGCCTCACAGCCTGAACTAAACCGCGAAGTCATCAAGCGCGCGCTGTTCTACGGCGGGGTGATGGGATCATTTACGGTCGAACGCTTCGGCACGGAACGCCTGCAATCCCTAACGCACAATGAGATTGAGGCGCGCTTCCAAGTCTTTCGCGAGCTGACTCACCTGGAATAATGAAGAAGCGCCCCTCCACCTCTCACAGCGATCTGTTCCTGGTCGCGCAGCTAGCTGCGGCTGTGTCTATCGCATCGTTCTTTTATTACTTGCGGCATGGCGACCTGCTTCTCTATGGAGATGCCGTTGCCCATATCAACATCGCGCGTCGGGTGTTCGACTCGCAGACCCCGGGGCCATTACAGCTCGGAACGGTCTGGTTGCCGCTCCCCCACATCCTGATGCTCCCATTCATCGTTTCCCGATGGATGTGGCAGACGGGAATTGGTGGTGCGATTCCGTCGTTGGTTGCTTATTTGCTCAGCGTGATCGGAATTTTCCTGCTGGTTAGGGACGTTTTTCCCAGATCTCCCAAAAACAGGGAGATCTCGGGCACCCTGCTTGATGGTGCCGAGCGGTTTGCCGCCTGGTTTGCCGCGGGCACTTTCGCGCTAAATCCCAACTTGATCTACCTGCAGACGACGGCCATGACGGAGCCGATCTATTTGGCCTTCTTTTTCTGGGCGGTTGTTTTTTTTGTCCGGGCGATACGCAGCTGCGCCAACGGTGATCCGAAACTTGGAAACTCATTCCTGGTCAGATGCGGGCTTTGCGTTCTTGGCGCTTGCATGACCCGTTATGACGGCTGGCTGCTCGCTGCCGCCATCGTCGCACTTTTGGTATCGCTGGCTTGGATTGGGAACTTCGCCGCGCTTCGTCCGGGCGCATGGAAGCTTGCAGTGCTCGCTGCCTCGGCTCCGTTGCTGTGGCTAGGCTACAACGCGGCTGTCTATCGAAATCCTCTAGAGTTCGCAAATGGACCGTACTCGGCCAAAGCGATCGAGCAGAAGACAGCTGTGCCGGGAACGCCGCCGCGTCCCGGTACGAATGACTTGCCCGTGGCCTTCCGGTACTTTTTCAAGTCCGCAGAACTGAATGTGGCAGAAGGAAAGTGGCAAATCTTCTGGTTAGGTGCGCTGCTTCTCGGGACTGCCACGGCACTGCTCTTCCAAAGAAAATTCTGGCCCTTTCTTCTGCTTTGGATGCCGGTGCCGTTCTACATGGTCTCGATCGCATATAGCGGAGTGCCGCTGTTCGTGCCCGTCTGGTGGCCGTTCTCGCGCTACAACGTGCGTTACGGAATCGAGATGCTGCCGGCATTTGCGGTTTTCACCGCGGTCGCCGCGTACGCTTTGCTTCGGTTTGCCGCAAGCGTGCGAAGCAAAGCCATTATTATTTTCGTCTTTTTCGCGTTTGTTGCAGCGACTTATGTTCAGGTGTGGCGGGCCGGACCAGTCAGCTATGAGGAGTCCGTGGTCAACTCCAGCACCCGGATTGCGCTCGAAACCCGCATCGCATCTGAGTTAGAGCGACTGCCCTCCAACACCAGATATCTGATGTACCTTGGCGATCATGTCGGTTTGTTTCAGCAGGCTGGAATTTCCCTCTCGCAAGTGATCAATGAGGGCAATCACCGGTCATGGATGATTCCTTACGATCCCCAGGGGTTATGGGAACGCACACTTGAGCATCCGGCCGCCTACGCCGACTACGCAATTGCTTTCGATTCCGATCCGGTCGCGTCTAAGGCAAACAAGCAAGAACTGATGTCGCTTGAGATCGTGCGCGTGAGTGGTCAGCCGCAAGCGACCATTTACCGCGTGCTCAAGAGTAATCAGCCGCGTTAACTTCTGCGGAATGGCGGGTGAGGGCGTCTGGCTCACACGATGTTAAAATCCGAGCAAAATTAGGCGACGTGAGCTGAGAGGGAAGAAGATGTCTCCAATCATGGGCGACCTGGAAAAACTGGCCCTGGCAGCGCTCTTGGGCGGCTTGATCGGGCTGGAGCGCCAGGCCAAGCACCGGCCCGCGGGTTTGCGCACCAATCTCTTCATCTGTCTTGGCGCGGCCATGTTTACCCTCCTGTCCGATGAGTTGGCGGGGGCACATACCGGCGACCACACGCGAATTGCGGCGCAGATCATTCCGGGTATCGGCTTTATCGGCGCGGGTTCCATTCTGCACGCTCGCGGGGACTTGGTCACCGGGATCACCACCGCCGCGACACTCTTCGTGGTTGCCTCGGTTGGGATGGCAGTGGGCGGTGGGCAGTATGTTCTCGCCGTTGTTGCGACACTTCTAATAATTGGCGTGCTACTACTCCTAGGCGGCATTGAGCGTGGGTTGAACTTGAAGGTCCTGCTGTATGCGTACGAGGTCTCGGGACCGAGCGCCGAAGAGACCGAGGCTAAGGTAAACGAAGTGTTGGAACCGCTGCATTCCCTAATGTTGAACACGCAGTTGGCGCCTACCCCCCGTCACGTCCGAATTCACTTTGAGTGTGAAGGCACGCGCAAGCACCAGGCACGGGTCCTTAAGGGACTAAAAGAATCGGGAGCATTCGAGAGCGTTGCGGCGCTGGGGCCGGTACAGGCGGAATGAATGGTCCCGCCATCCCGTTCACCAAGGCAAGTGCCTGCGGCAATGATTTTCTGATCATTGACGGCATGCATGCCCCGCCGGATTTGAGCCAATTTAGCCGGCGCATTTGCGATCGTCACAATGGAATTGGCGCCGACGGCGTGGAGTGGCTCTTTCCCGCGCAGGACGCCGATATTCGTGCCAGGCTGATCAACGCCGACGGCTCAGAGGCGGAGATCTCCGGCAACGGCACGCGCTGCGTTGCAGCTTATATCTGTTCACAAGCTCCGCGAGAGCACGTTAATGTAAGAACTGGCGCAGGGATTAAGAATTGTGTGCTCACTTCGCGCAGCGAAACCACGTTTGAGTTCGAGATCGCTATGGGAGAACCACAGGTCGGCGACGAGTTCCCCATCAAGGTAGCGTTCGGAGAGGTGCGCGGGACGCCCGTTTCGATGGGCAATCCGCATTACGTGGTTTTTGTGGATGACTTTGCGCCAGGCTGGCAGGCCGAAGCGGCAGAAATCGGCAAGCATCATGATTTCAAGTACGGCATCAATGTGGAACTCGTGCGTATCGCCGATGCCGAAACCATTGAGACTAGGTTTTTCGAACGCGGAGTCGGAGAGACGCAATCATCAGGAACCGGTTCGTGTGCCGCGGCCGTGGCCTCGATCTTTCATAAGCGAGCGCAGTCGCCGGTGCGTGTGCATGCCTCCGGCGGCGTTCAGACTGTGCGATGGGATGGTGAAGTGTTCCTGCGCGGCCCCGCACAAATCATTTGCCAAGGAGAATTCTTCATCTAGCCAGCATGCCAGCCTCAGCTCCAGCCTCGCGCATCAAGCCCCGCGCTCTGCGTTCCGGAGACACGATCGGCATCGTCGCTCCCGCAAGCTCGTTTAAGCGCGAGGAATTTGAAGCTGGCTGTGAAGCACTGCGGCAAATGGGATATAAGCCCGTTTATAGCGAGTCGATTTTTTCCCACGATCTATACTTCGCAGGATCGCCCGACCGCCGCATCCAGGAACTCGAAGACATGTTCCAGCGCGATCACGTGAAAGCAATCATCTGCGCGCGCGGGGGCTATGGGGCGAACTATCTGTTGCCGCTCTTGGATTTGCCGAAGCTTGCCGCCAAACCCAAGATCATCGTTGGCTACAGTGACATTACGACCCTTCTAACCCACTTCTGCGATGCAGCCGGCTTCATAACTTTTCACGGCCCCATGGTCGCCAAGGATTTTGCAAAAGCCGATGGATTTGACCCGGTATCGTGGCGGAACGCAGTAGCCGGAGCACAGAACTGGCGACTGGAATTCAGCGCCGGTTCCGCCGTGAAATCGCTGGGTTCGGGATCAGCCGAGGGCGTGCTCTACGGCGGCTGCCTTTCGATGCTCGTGGCCTCTCTGGGAACCCCGTACGAAATCAGGACGGATGGCACAATCTTGTTTATTGAAGATATCGGAACCAAGCCATACCAGATTGATCGCATGCTGATGCACCTGAAACTGGCGGGAAAGTTCGCCGGCGTGCGCGGGATCATCTTCGGCGAGATGCTCGACTGCATCCAAGCTCCAAATCAGCGCTACACGCTGGAAGAAGTTGTGATGCGAGTGGTCGACGATCTCGGCATACCTGTGGCTTACGGCCTGCGCTCCGGGCACGTCTCGCGGCAGAATATTACTTTACCGATAGGTGTGAAGGCGGCGTTAAACGTGGACAGTACAAGTGTGAGTCTCGAAATCTTGGAAGCGGCGGTTACGGTATAGGTTGACTCCACTGGTTTTAATTCAAGCTAAAAGCTAATGGCTAAGAGCTGATTTCAAATGACTGCATTCAAACATATCCACCTCATTGGCATTTGCGGCACCGCGATGGCGTCGCTCGCCGGAATGTTGGCTGAGCGAGGCTTTACCGTCACCGGCTCGGATGCAGCGGCCTATCCGCCGATGTCGGATTTCCTTGCGTCGTTGGGCATTCCCGTTTCGCAGCCTTTTGCCATCGAAAATCTCAATCCCACACCCGATCTGGTAGTAATCGGCAACGCAATTTCGCGGGGCAACGTTGAGCTGGAACATGTTCTCGATCAGAGGATTCCATTCTGCTCCCTGCCGCAGTTGTTGCATGACGAGTTCCTGAAGGGCAAAGAAGTCTTGGTTGTTGCCGGGACTCACGGCAAGACTACGACGACGTCCATGTTGTCGTGGATCTTCGAGGTAGCAGGAGCGCAGCCGTCGTTTCTCATCGGAGGGATTGCAGAGAATTTCGGCCGCAGCTTTCAGCTTGGCAGCGGGAAACATTTCATCATCGAAGGCGACGAGTACGATACAGCCTTTTTCGACAAGGGCCCGAAATTTCTGCACTATTTTCCCGACACCGTGATTCTCACCTCGGTTGAGTTCGACCACGCAGATATCTACAAGGATTTGGAAGCCGTCGAAACCGCGTTTAAACGCTTGGTAAATCTGGTGCCGCGGCGCGGCAAGATTGTCGCATTCGATCGCGGTGAGAGTGTGGGGCGATGTATTTCGTGTGCACTTTGTCCGGTCGAACGTTATGGAACTAATACCGAATCGGATTGGCGAATCGCGGATCTGAAGTTGAAATCTGATCAGACGTCCTGGTCAGTCATCCGAAATGGGCAGAAGTTCGCAGACATGTCATTTGCGCTGGCCGGAGAGTACAACGTCTGGAACGCCACTGCTGCCGTGACAATTGCAACCCACTACGGCATTCAGGTAGATGTGATTGCAGCGGCGTTGAAGAGCTTCAAGAGCGTGAAGCGTCGCCTGGAAGTGAAGGCCGAAATCAACGGCATTACGATCATTGACGATTTCGCCCATCACCCGACTGCGATCGCGGGAACACTCAAGGCGCTGCGTGCGCGTTATCCGGGCCGGCGTTTGTGGGCAATTCTCGAGCCGCGTTCGAACACCCTGCGCCGCAATGTGTTTCAGAACGACCTGGCTGAAAGTCTTGGCGTTGCCGACGAAGTGGTTATGGCCAACGTTTTCAAATCGGACGCAATTCCCGAGAGTGAGAGACTGGACATTGCCGCCGTCGCCACTCAACTGACTAACTCCGGACAGCGGGCGCGGGTTATCGCAGATGTTGATCGGATCGTGCGCACAGTGGCCCCTGAGATGCGACCGAGTGATGTGGTTGCGATCCTCTCTAATGGTGGCTTCGGTGGCATCTACGAAAAACTCCCGGCGCAGCTAAGGTCTTTGCAGGAGACCGGCGAATTCGAAGCGAGATCGGCGCAGTGAGCTTGCGAATTTCGAAATTCCTGCTGGTCTTCACCATTGCTTCGTGCTCCTGCATCTTTGGCCAGAGTCCGGTTCGATACACGGTTTCGCTCGCGGATCCAGAGCGCCATCTGGTGCACGTTGAACTGGCGATTCCTCCGGGACGCGCGTCCCACGAATTGCAGCTTCCCGTTTGGAATGCGCTCTACCAGGTTCGCGACTTTGTGCAGTACATGAATTGGATTCGCGCAGACGACCCGAACGGCCATCCGCTTCAACTTACACAGCTGAACAAGAGCCGATGGCAGATCAGCGGCGCGGACGCGGGTGCGCGGGTCGAATATGAGATGTTCAGCGACAGCCCCGGGCCCTACGGCGCGCAGCTGAATTCGCATCACGCGTTTTTCAATCTGGCAGAGATCCTCCTATATGCGGAGGACGAGCGAGAAGCGCCAGTCCAGGTTGTATTCCAGCAGATTCCTCCGACCTGGAAGATCGCGACTCCGCTTCGCTCGGACGGCCCCGGCTACGAGGCAACGAATTACGATCAACTCGTAGACTCGCCGATCGAAATCGGGACGTTCGTCGAAACCGACTTCAACGGCAGTTGCGGAAAGTATCGGGTCACACTGGACGCAGAAAATGCGGCCGCCATCCTCAAGACAATTGTGCCGCCGATCGAACGTATCGTCGCTGGAGCTGCCCGATGGATGAATGACTGTCCCTTCCAGGATTACATTTTTATCTACCACACATCGGATTCGTCTGACGGAGGCATGGAACACGCTTTTGGCACGGCTATCAACTTGCCGGTTAGCGATTTTGAGAAGGACCTGAGCCCATTCATTGCGATCACCACGCACGAGTTTTTTCATCTGTGGAACGTGAAACGCATCCGGCCGCAATCGCTCGAGCCGGTTGATTACACCAAGGAGAACTACACGCCGGCGCTTTGGTTCAGTGAAGGCGTGGATACGACGGCGGCGGAGTACATCGAGCTGCGGTCGGGGCTTCTCGACGAGCGGCATTATCTAGATCAGCTTGGCCAGCAGATAACCGAGCTGCAGAACCGGCCTGCACACCTGACTCAATCTGCCGAGCAATCCAGTCTCGATGCCTGGCTCGAGAAATATGCGCGTTATGGGTTTCGCGACCGCAGCATTTCTTACTACAACAAGGGCGAATTGGTGGGCGTGCTGCTGGATTTGGTAATGCGAAATGCGAGTCAGGACCAAGCGTCACTGCGCGAACTGTTTCGCTCAATGAACGATCAATACGCAAAGAACGGCGAGTTCTTCGCTGATTCAACTGCAGTGCGCGAGACCGCGGAAAAGTTGAGCCACGCCAGCCTGCGCGAGTTTTTTCAGAAATATGTCAGCGGAGTGGAGGAAATTCCTTGGGACAAGTTTTTCGCATCGGTTGGCCTGCGAGTGAATAGGCTGCAGGCGGTCTTCGCGGATCCGGGATTTGAGGCTGTCCAGAAATTCGATCAGCCGCCGGTAGTGATGCAGGTACAAGCGCAGAGTGCAGCCGACCGCGCGGGCCTGCGAGCGCAGGATGAAATTTTGCAAATTAACGGCGATCCGGCTGGCCGCAACTTTGAAAAACACATGGCCAACCTGGCTCCAGGCGGAATCTTGAACCTTATAGTTCGACGAGAAGGCGCGCAATACCAGCTTCATTGGAAGCTGGGTAGCCGCGAGCAGACAATTTTTCAAATCATGGATTTGCCTGAAGTCACCGCACAGCAGAAGGCGCGCCGCGCCGCTTGGCTATTCGACAACAGCAACAACAAGCCGCGATGATCCGTACCATCCTCATGCTCGGTTTCTGGGCTGTCTTGCTGCCGATTGCAGCCCTGACCTGTTTTCCTTGGGTACTGATCACGGGCGATATTCGTCCGCTGTACAGAGTCGGGATGTGGGGGGCGCGGACAGGCGTACGCCTGGCCGGAATCCGCGTGCGGATTGTCGGCCTGGAGCAACTCGACGCTAGACGGACTTACGTGTTCATGTCGAACCACGTCTCGAACATCGATCCGCCGGTGTTGCTGCCCAGGATTCCCGGTCGCACTTCGGTCATGGCCAAGCAGGAGTTGTTCAATGTGCCAATACTTGGCAAAGCTATGCGCATGGCGTCTCTGGTGCCGGTGAATCGCGGAGATCGCGATGCGGGAATCTCAGCGGTGCGCAACGCAACCCAGGTGGTAAAGCAAGGAATCCACATGACCATTTTCGTCGAAGGGCATCGTTCATTCGATGGCAAGCTGTTGCCGTTCAAAAAGGGTCCGTTTTATCTCGCGCAAGAGTGCCATGTGCCGGTGGTGCCGGTCACAATATCTGGATCACACTTCGTCATGCCTAAGGGACGGTTCGCAATGAAAGGCGGGACAGTCACGCTGATCTTTCACCAGCCCATTGAACCGGAAGAGTTCGGTACTCGCGAAGCGTTGATGGAAAAAGTCAGAGCCGTCATCAGCAGCGGATTGCCGCCGGAATATCAATCCTGATTGCGACGGCTCACACCATTATTTCTTCATTTCTTCCGCAGAATTCTTGCAATGTCGGGCAGACGATTGAACACTGCCACGCAGCGCAGCCACAGCTTGTTATCAATCGCAGGATAGCCGCTGACGACTGCACCCGCCGGTACATCGTTGGGAATGCCAGTCTGGGCTGTAGCAATTGCACCGTCGCCGATCTTGCAGTGCCCCGCGACGCCGACTTGTCCGGCAAGGATCACGTTATTCCCGACATCGGTTGACCCCGCCAAACCTGCCTGTGCGCAAAGTAAGCTATCTTCGCCGACCTTGGATCCATGTCCAACTTGCACGAGGTTGTCGATCTTTGCGCCGCGAGAAATGCGTGTTTCTCCGACGCTGGCGCGATCCACGCAGGCGTTGGCCTGAATCTCGACGTCGTCCTCAATCACTGTTGGGCCGGATTGCACAATCTTGTGCCAGCGGCCTGCATTGTCTTTCGCAAAGCCGAAGCCGTCGCCGCCCACGATCACGCCATTTTGTAGAGCTACATTGTTACCGATCCGACAGAACTCTCGCACCACGGCATGCGAATGCGCCAGAAAGTTGTCGCCGATGGTGACTCCGCAATAAATGACGACATGTGCAAGCAACACTGCGTTCTGGCCGATTTCGACTTCCTCCTGAATGACGACATATGCGCCAATGTGCGCACCGGCTTTGATCCTGGCAGAAGGATGGACTACCGCCGTCGGATGAATTCCAGGAGCGTATTGCGGAGGCCGATAGAAAAGTTCGAGAGCGCGGGCAAAATCCAGATATGGATTCTTGCTGCGCAACATCGCCGTCGAAAGAGCAGGGAAGTCCTCGGCCACGATTACCGCCGAAGCTCTGGTGCGGCGCGCCGCAGGTGTGTACTTAGGGTTGGAAACGAACGTGAGATGGCCCGGTCCGGCAGTTTCGATCGCAGCAACGCCGGTGATTTCAGTATCCGGCGATCCGTTTTCGAGATTTGCGCCAAGTGCGACGGCGATGGCGGAGAGCTTCATGCAATCAGCAGATGATTGTAAAGGAACCACAAGGACAGTTCAGAGAATCGCGAAGAAAGCCGACGTAATGAATAGGCGGAAACCACTATGTCAAATTGGAGTGTGCGGGAAGTAAGAGTGCGATTTAGGGAA
>QHZR01000573.1 GCA_003224755.1 Acidobacteriota bacterium | reverse complement strand
GATTCCAGACGCCGATATTGCTATTCCCACGCGCTTGAGACGTTCGGAACGCCGCTCGCGCGTTCAGCGTTGCAGCAAGAGGTACGTACGCTGCAGGATAGGCGCGATTCGCGTAAGCTTGTTCAGCCGCCGCCGTCGGGCCGCCCTCCCGTTCAGGGCCTGGCATCGCCAATTTGTTTCTGAACAACGCAGCCCGATTTTGGCTGAATTTATTAATTGCGTTTTTGGCGTCGGATTTCCTCCATGGGAATGAGCTAGATGGTTGTACCGCAATGAAGGCCATTGCGGCCGCGGCGGTGAGAAGTGTGCTCGCGCTTGTGATGCGCACGAGTGAGAAGAAACGAGTTCGACTAAACCAACGTGGAGTTTTCATATGTTTGGAGATGCTAATTGAAGTTGAACCTTTATCGAGTTTGGGGACTTCAGATTCGGAGTTAGAAGAAGATCGTCAAGAATTTTTGGTATTACATTTTTGTAATGTTGAGCAGAACGCCGAACTCGCCTAAACCCCTTGCTCCGTATGTTCGTCAATATCGCTGAAGCCAGGTGCTGACTTCTGACGATTTTGTACGTCCTGCTTTTTAATTTTTCCTTCTAAATCTCTCCCGTCCTATTCATCCTCTGCTTATGAAAATTCTTCTTGCCGGCATTCTCGGTGGAATCGTCATGTTTATCTGGACGTCAGTCGCCCACATGGCATTGCCTCTGGGTGAAGCTGGTATCCGCGAAATTTCAAACGAATCAGCTCTCCTCAGCGCGATGCAAAGCAACATCGGCGAACAGACAGGACTTTATATTTTCCCCGGTCCCGGAGTTGGCAAAAACGCAACTCGCCAGGAAAAGAATGAGGCGATGAAACACATGGGCGAAAAAATGGCGGCCAATCCTTCGGGCCTCCTGATGTATCATGCACCGGGTCGTCCGTTCACGCTTGGCAAATGGCTCGGGACTGAATTTGGCACCGAACTGCTGGAAGCCATCCTGGTCGTGTTCCTTTTAGCGCAAACGCGCATTGTGAGCTTTGCCGGGCGGGTCGGTTTCGTGCTTGTTGCGGGAATCCTGGCCGCCATTACTACCAACGTTTCCTACTGGAACTGGTACGGCTTCCCGTGTGTTTACACCGCCAGCTACATGCTTATCCAAATCGTCGGTTTCTTCCTTGTGGGAATTGTTGCTGCGCTGCTCTTGCCGAAGCGCGCTCCTGCAGCCTGAAGAACTTATAATTGAAGACTAGTTTCTGAAGAGCCGCTGCGAATCGCTAAGGTTTCCCGCCGCGAAGTTCCCGCACCGTCAGCGCCGGCCGACCCTTCACCTTTCCGTACGTTGCCTCAGCTTTGCGATCGCTGCGTTTGAAACGTCGTTCCTCGGCTGTGTTGTCCGGTGTCCACGTGGCGCCGGCGGCGTTAACCTTCAGGAATCTCGTGATCTCTTTTTCGGAAAGATCGGTGCCCTTCACGTGGAGGTACGTTTCCGAAACGCTCCGGCTATTAGCAAAGATCACCAGGTAAAGATACCGATCTTGCTTGTAAAGGACGCTCACCGTTTCGTCGTCACGCAGACGTCGCTCGACGATTGCGCCGTACGAATCTTCAATTTTGTCGCTGCTGTCGCCCAAGTTAGCCCAGACTGAACCCAAGGCTGCGAGGGTACTCAGAACAACGAGGAACAAGTTCTTCATCGCTGATAGGCAATCCTAG
>QHZR01000572.1 GCA_003224755.1 Acidobacteriota bacterium | reverse complement strand
TAATCGAAGCCTTCCATCCCATGCACGACCAAACCCTGGCGGAAGCCTTGCAGCGCGAAGTTCTCCCATGCCGCTCCGGCGTCGTATGAATGTGTGACGGACGGTTCGTCATTGTAATCAAACAACTTTCGCGAAACGAAAACCACCAGCACCGCGGCATTTTTTGCCCACGTTTTGTTCGCGTCGACGAGTAAATCGAAGAACGTCTGCCAATGTTCCGTGCCGCGACGCGCATACAGCGCGCGCCATTGCTGAGCATTGAATGAAGACGGAGCCCAGCGCGCGGCCTCAAAGAGTCGCATCAATTCCTCTCGCGAAATTTCTTCGCCCGACATTGCGCGCGGCGACCAGCGGTCGAGCAGAAGCGGTTCGATCTGATGGTCTGCTTTTCGAACTTCACTGCCTTTGATCATTTGTCGCAGTCACGATAGTGATGACGCGTTTTGTGATCAAGGCGCGGAGAATCGATGCGTTTTCCATGTCAACCGAGGATCCTTGTGCAATCGGCCCGCTGCTATAAGGCGCTCCCGTAAGTTCTGTGGTTGATCTTTCTTTGTTTGAAACGAGGGTGCATCGCGCCAAGTCCGTTAGGCGTCTCCGCAAAAAGAGCTCCACCTGACCCGCTTCCCGCCGGGTAACCCGCGAGCGAAGGGCCCGCTCGCATACCAAGGGTGTTAGTTATGGAAAGCTCTCGAAACATCCGAAACTCTTTTCGGATACAGCCAGAACCCTTCGGCAGCATCAAATCACTGCGCCCGCAATCAACAGTCACCAATTGACCTAAAGGAGGTCCATCATGAATGGGACTCAAGTTTCCAAAGAGGCCCAGCCGTTATGCGCGACGAGAGCTGTGAAGGTTCTGAAGTACCTTCACAGCATGGTTCCCAAAACCGTACCCCGTTCAAGCCTACACGCACTTGAAAAACTACCCTCAAACCTGCTAGCCGGTCTTCACACCGCTTCGGATTGGGACAAGGTAACTGAAGACGCACAACTTAAAAGCTGGCTCGCCAACAACCCGATCCCTTCTCCTAAAGCAAAAGTTTCCGGCCCGCTCTTCCATGGGACGCTGGTCTTTGCTCAAGTGTCTTTCGCTGCACCGGGCCTAGCGCCGTCCGGCATCAGTGCGGCGGACACGCAGACGGCGATCAACTATGCAACCCTCGCCGTCGTGCCCATTCAACGGTACGCATCCCAGTACGGCCCAAACTCGGTTAGCGTTTGGCCGGTCGCCATCCCATACACCGCGATGGTGCAGGGTGGCGCTTTTGGCCCGGCCGAATTCGAGGGCTGGGTCGACGACGTCGCGCAGTTCATGCGCAGTCAGCAGGTTCCCGATCCCTGTATCGTGATCATGCACAATCGTTCTTTGCCCAACAGTCCAAGCTTCACGGGACAAGGCAACTCATTGCAACCCTCCCACCATTCGATTACTGGTAGCGGGACACCCTACTGTTATTCCCTGGTATTCGACGAGAACCTGTCCATTGCCGACAACAACCACACGGTCAACAATCAGGCGAACGAAAAAGTTTACGCTCACACCCTTAGTCATGAAATTGCCGAGATGGTCGTCGATCCGCGAGTGGACGGCAGCAACCCGGAGGTCTGCGACGCTTGCTCCACCAACTGCAACCCCTTCAATCTGTTCGAACTCTTTGATCAGAACGGTGGGTACATGGGGGGCACGGCCGATACCGGACAGGCCAGCGGCTTTGCCTTCTTCATAAACTCAATCGTTCGTCCCGGCGTCGTTCTCGATTCGAATTCCTGCCTCGCTCAGGGAGGCGATGTGCAGAGCGCGTGCACCTACCCACCGCCGGTCGAGACCGGCCAACTGTTGTCCTACGGGGACGCCGGAACTCCCGGTAATGTTTCGGACCCAGTGGTCGTCGGCTTTGGCGGGTGGCTGGACTTCAAGTTTCTCTTCTCCGGTACGAACGTCGCCGGTGAGAACCGCATCTACGCTGTAGTTGCCTAACCTGGTGCAGAAATTCGATCCGACTCACTCCGCGCGGCGTTCAAATCACTGCACTAGTTAGAAAAGAGCAACATATGAGCGACACAACGATGACTAAACAGATTCTTCTGACGCGACGATCGCCCGCGTATTGGCGATGTTCAGTCTTCGCGCTTTTCCATCTCCCGCTCGATCCGAGGGTCAGGAATTAACCAGAGAAGCGCGACGAATATATACAGCCCGCCGGCGATCCACGAGTTCACGAATGCGAGCGGGATGGCGATGAGATAGAGCACCGGGGAAAGTTTTCCTTTCCAATCGCTCCCAATGGCCGATGCGAGAATCGAGTGGCGGCCTTCCCTGGCAATGATGGCGCGTTCCAAAATATAATAAGCGACAGCCGCCATCAATAGAACAAAGCCATATAAGGCGGTCGGCGTGGAAGCGAGACGGTTCTCGCCCATCCAGTCCGTCG
>QHZR01000571.1 GCA_003224755.1 Acidobacteriota bacterium | reverse complement strand
GCAATATGCCGACCCGGTACCTAACCCACCCGATAGCCTGAAAAAATAATGCTGCGATACTGGGCTGACTTCCTGATGAGGTCTGACCGAGGCCCGGCCCCGGAGAGCTTTGACAGCGGTCAATCCGGTCGCGCTCCGCTTCCAGTTGTTTCACGATTACGTCAAAGTTCGCCATGCGCGGGATTGTAGCACGGGGCTTAACGCAGGGCGGGAACGCTCTGTCTTGCAATGCTTGCGATACTGGAAGAGTGGGACACCAGGCCCGCGAGGGGCTGAGGAAGTCTATCCGACCGAAGTTACCGTCGCTGCCGGGGCTCGATTTTCAAGTTCCTTGACGTCGGCAACTTTGGCTTTCACCAGCCGCTCCCATTGATTGAATCGAACTGATACTGCGTCGATATTCGTCTGGATCAATGGATTCATGTGGCACACAACACAGCGGGATCGGTAGATCTCGTCTACGAATACCTGGAACCATTCGATGCTCGGAAAGAATGCCGGCACAAAATCGTTCTGCGCCGTTCGCACCAAAGCCTTCAGCTGATCCAAATCTAAATAATCTATGGGGCTGCTGCTCCTCTTCTGGTGCCACGCATTGACCTGGTCGTCAGCTGTGCGCTTCGCCACTGTCTCCTGCAGACCGCGTGGTGCAGCTTTATCCCACCAGTCCATGCCGTGTTTCGCCTTCAGTATCCGCGCTATGAACTGGCGCATGGAATTCTCCAACTGAGACAAAGTCCGATACATCGGGACCATTGCCTCTATGTCGGCCAGTGTCGCCCGGTCGAGAATGGGATCGTTTTCGGCGTTCTCCAACTTCACCTTGGAGATCCGCTTCGGGCGGGCTGCCGCTCGCTTACCGTTCCCACTGAAGGCAACTTGGGCTGGCTGCTGTGTAGCGGCGGCGGCCACGTATGGCAACAACCCACGAATCTGGTCGAGTTTGCCAGCGGGAAGATTGCCTCCATATTTATGCAGGTTGATCCGGTTCTTCGCGGCCAATACAAGCATTGCATCGCTCGTGGGAATTGACAGCGAATCCGCGATGCCTTTCGCGATGTGATATAGCTGGGCCTGCTTGACGTTCAACTTCTTCTCGAGTAGCTTCCGAAGATCCCCGTTGCGAGCCATAGCACATTTATTCCGCTTCCACCATCTCCGGCTGGCGCGGCTTCGAGTTCTGCTTAGCCTTGGCCTTCTTCAAGGTGGACTGCGTAACGCTGACCGTGTTCGGGGTTGTGTCCAGCAGGTCAGCAATTAGGTGTCTGTCAAACCCTGCCACCGTCAGGAGCTGGATTGCAGGCGTTTGTTTCATCCCGGTTGTCATCTGCAAGGCTGCAAGCCGAAGCATTTGATCCAGCTTCGACTCGATGCGTTCGAGCACATCGTCGTTATTGGCCATTGGTGCCATTGGTATCGCGCTTCCCCTTTTTCCGAGCTTCCGGAATTCTCATGAGCCGCTTATATTTCGGGGAGGGTATCCGTGCCCACGTTGAGAACGATGCCTTCCTCCAGCCACGCGGCCAACTGAATCCCCGTTTTCTCTCCGTCGAGAGCGTTGTACACGGTCCGGTACGCATCCGGGTTCCGCTTGCCACCTGTGACGATGGCCGTGATCTTCTCCGGTGTCCAAACGAGTCGCGCCAGCAAGCTGATGATGATTTCGTTTTGCTGCTGAAT
The DNA here is from genome assembly GCA_003224755.1 of Acidobacteriota bacterium. Lineage (GTDB taxonomy): Bacteria > Acidobacteriota > Terriglobia > Terriglobales > Acidobacteriaceae > Gp1-AA145. The sequence goes on along the minus strand of QHZR01000571.1, from coordinate 831 downwards.
GCTGGTGAAAACTTCATCGGTGGTCATACCTGTTGAACCTCCACTTGTTCTTTCACCGCCGCCTTGCCATTTGCCTTTTTGGGTTTCTTCGCGTCGGCCTTCTTGCTGGCGTAGAGTACCTGGCTTACGTTGTGAGTGCTCACCCCGACAGCGTCGGCGATCTGCTCACGACTAAGCCGCATCCGGTCCAGTTTAATGATGGCATCGTTGTTGTTGAGCTCCCGCACGTACATCGCGGCCAGCAGCCTGATCACTACGTCCAGGCGGGAGTTAGTCTCCTGCTGATTCTCACCGTTCTGAAGTGGCACGTTCGGCCTCCATCTACTAATGAGCTCTGGAGGTACATTAGCAAATTAGCCGAGCTAAGTCTATGGAGAATCGGGATATAACTGGCATCACGCTAACGAGCATCTGTGGAAAAGTTTAGGAAAATGCTACATTTTTTGTGCAAAAGCTGTGAAAACGCACTATCGCCGGTGCAAATCTCCTAATTGGAGAACAGGCCATCAATCTTCTCCATGATCCGCTTGGCCCACTGAATACTTGCGGCAATCAGTCGATCTGTGCGCGGGTTGCCGTCCGGCCCGCCGAATAAATCGTCCGCCGTTCGCATGTGAAGGCTCGCCAGGGTCGCAGCCATTATCCCGATCACGCGCTTGCGGCCCTCGTCCATGCGAGCATGGTAACACCTTTCGCCGTTTATTCGCCAAGTAGAGGTTGGTCGTCTTGATGAAGTGGGATAAGAGGATGGCTCAATACTCCTCAGGCAAGAGAATCGTCGTCGCTGACCTATCAGCCTCGTGTGATTATCCACACCTTCACTTCGCTAGA
>QHZR01000570.1:2570-4443 GCA_003224755.1 Acidobacteriota bacterium | reverse complement strand
GCAACAATGAGCTAGTTTACGGGTTATGGCTCGTTTCAGGTTCCGCCTTCGAGACCTGTTTGCGAGAAGTCAATGCCAGACAACCTCCAAATGCGACTACTCAGTCGTGCGATCGTCCCAGCCAACTTTGAGAGCCACAAAGCCTTCGTGCTTGGCTCGCAGACAGGCACACCTCCCGCGCACTTCCAGGCACGCAATGCGGCCATTCACCAGTTGATTCGAGAAAACATGGCTAATCGGCCGTCAGACACAAGTCGCGGATCGAATTGAATGCTCCGGCAGCCTCTAACTCGAGGTCTACAAACTGCACCGGATTTTGCACCGACTGCCTGCGTCCGGCGATTACGGTAGGTTACTGGCCGTTCCGAGGAAGGTCAATGGAAGTGATTGACGTGAAAGGTAGAAGGTTCATTATCAAAAGCTTGTAGAGAATAAATAAAGCGATCGGGTCAGATGGTGTGGCTGCCATTTCCACCACTTCCGCCTTTAAAATAAATAACTTAAGAGCTAATTTCTTAGTTAGACAGAAAGTCTGCCAAGTATCCTTTATTAAGTAACGACCTAGCATTGCATTATGTTAGCAGCAACAACCTCAAACGAAAAAGGTACTGCACCCGATCTTGCACCCACATTTTGCACTCTAATTTATGTGAGGTCAAACGCAACTCTGCGAGAGCAGGCGGTCACACGTTTCGTGATCCACTGTTTGGGACAACCAAATCTACGTTCGCCACCGACGCGCGAAGGGATCAGCCTTTGGTTACAACCGCAAGAATTCTGCGTCGAATTGCAGTGGTTTGAAGCGGCTTGGTGGAAGCCCCACTTATCGCAAAATTCAATAGCAGTTTTTGGGTGTACCATTCTGGCCTGAAGAATTTGAGGATCAGGTGTCCAGTTTGTCGACGGGGTCCAACTCCGCAATCGCGAGCAAAGGCGAGCAACGGAAAGTGCAGGTGACGGGCTTCTCGCTCATTGTGCCGCTGGCCGGCTCCCGGTCGAGGTTGCGGAATCGAGCTGGATCAGCGTCTCCAGCAAGTAGTACTGTCCATAAATTAGCATGCCGTCAGCAGGACGCGTACCGCTTCCATACCGCAAAACTCCCGGAGGCGTCGCGTCTCTCTTGAAGGTTGGCGTCAGATAGCGGTCAATCAGCGAGTGAGTGATGCGCTCTGCCTGACTTCGATACGCCTGCGCCTTGTGCGCATCTCGCGTAAGCGCAGCCAACTGAAGCAAGCCACCGGCGGCGATCGCTGCTGCAGAAGTGTCGCGATTGCGATACATGACTCCTTCATCGCAGAAGTCGTACCAGGGCACGCCGTCTTTCGGCAGCTCGGCGATGAGGTAGTCTGCGATTTTCTGCGCGGTTTGCAAAAACTTCGGATCCTTGGTCTCACGATATACGGTAGCAAATCCGTAGAGCGCCCACACCGTGTCGCGTGACCAAGTCGTCTCCCAGGAAAATCCCTGATGAGTGTGATAGAAGACGCGCTCACCTGGTTTTGCATCATTCGGAAACATGGAAGTCCCGTTGCCGCCAAGATGGAACGCATGCCGGTTGTCGCCGGGATTGTAGTGCGAGTGTCCCATCGCTGAGAGGCCCCAGCTAGTGATGGCTACGGCATATCCGATTCGCGTTCCGACGCGATCGATGAAACGGCCCACAAGGATGAGACCCAACGCATATGCGTAAAAGAACGTCTGCACGATGTTCCCGTATTGGATCTCGCTCCATCCGAAAGTCTTCTGAAGTAGTGGGGCCAGCAGTCCGAGGACCTGCCGATCCATGTAATTGATCGTGGTCGCGAAGAACAGCAAGGCGCAGATAACCCAGCGAAGGTTCCCGCCAGCACGAGTATTCAGCGCCGCCTCGGCT
>QHZR01000570.1:0-2542 GCA_003224755.1 Acidobacteriota bacterium | reverse complement strand
ACACTCGACTCTACAAATGCGCGGTTATCTGCGCCCGCCGTTATCTGCCCATCCATCCGCCGTCAACCACCAGCACATGGCCGTGAATGTAGTCGCTCGCCGCGGACGCCAGAAACACGGCGGCGCCACAGATGTCGTTCGGTTCTCCCCATCGGGCTGCTGGAATCCTTTCGAGAATTTGGTGGTTGCGAACTTCGTCGCGTTGCAGTTCGGCGGTATTGTCGGTACGCATGTAGCCCGGCGCGATCGCGTTCACGTTCACGCCTTGCGCTGCCCATTCGTTGGCGAGTGCTTTGGTCAATTGCGCGACCGCCCCTTTGGACGCAGCATACGCCGGAACGGTAATGCCACCCTGAAAAGCAAGCAGCGAAGCGACGTTGACGATCTTTCCGCCTGATCCCCTGCTCAAAAAACTGCGACCTGCGGCCTGGCATAGTTTCCAAAGGGAATTCAGGTTTACTTGAAGGACAGCCGTCCAGTCCTGGTCGCTGTAGTCCACTGCCTTCGCGCGACGAATGATTCCGGCGTTGTTGACCACGATGTCCACGGGCGCAATCTGCTGGGCTTTCGCAAAAAGATCTTCCGCAGCTCCGGGTTTTGACAAATCAGCCTGGATCCCGGCTGCGCGGCGTCCCAACTTTTCGACTTGCCGACAAGTCTGCTGCGGCGAGCGCGAATTTCCGTGGCTGATTACGTCAGCTCCGGCTTCAGCCAACGCAATCGCCATGGCCGCACCCAGGCCCGCCGAAGCGCCGGTGACCAACGCGGTCTTGCCGCCGAGCCTGAACTGATCGAGGATCAAGGGATTATTTCTACTCGCTGCCAGTCCCGATCCCGACTGGCCGAACTAAGGCTGATGGTTCGCGACAGACTGCCTGTGTTCCCCCCACGATGCACTGCCATTGCCCAACGGAAGCCAATCTTGGCAAGCCAAAGACGGTTCCGTGTTGATGTCAGTCTCATAATGTTGTTCGCCGATCGATAACCCGGCGCTGACTCGTTGGGTCAAGTCGGTCAGAACCTTCATTGCCTCACCTTTCGCTTCAGCGCGGGATTCTCGCAGCCGGCAATAATGCGTGTCAAGAAGATTGTGCTGCGGTCGTCCCTCTATGCGGTACAACACCTCACAAAATGCCAACAAATAGCTCGCCCGGCTACAGCTAGTGTGAGACGATTTGTGTGGCGCGCTTGCCCGAGCCGGTGATCTCAAAATACTGGCGCAGGCGCCGTCACTGAGCTATATGTAACTGGACGGTCTGCCTCCGGGATAGGTCGGCGGTTTTGGACTAATCAACGATGGAGGACATTTCTATGACAGCCTCACTTAACACATCCATTGCAACGCCTCTTTCCGAAGCTCTTGCCAAGACCGACGGACCATATCAACTGCATGGTCTGGAGCGCGCCGTTTCTGTTCTCGAGGTTCTGAGCGAGAGTGAGGCACCGCTCAGTCTCGCCGAGATCTGCCATCGCATGAACCTGCACAAAAGCACTGCCCATCGGTCGCTCATGGTTCTGGAACGTAGCGCGCTGATAGAGAGAACTCCAGAGAATCGTTTTCGTCTGGGACTGAAGCTCTATGAACTCGGCAATCGAGCGGTGGAGCAGATCGATCTGCGTGCGCGGGTTTACCCGTTCTTCAGGCGGCTCGCGATGGATGTACGCGAAACAGTACATCTGGGCGTTCTGCAGAAAACATCGGTTGTATATCTGGACAAAGTGGAACCCAATCGCAGGATCTGCATGAGCTCGAAGATCGGAAGTTCGAACCCGGTTTATTGTACCTCGATGGGAAAGGCGATGCTGGCATTTCAACCTGAAGAAACAATCGAAAAGATTGTTTCGAGCATTCGTTTTACGCGCTACACGCCCAAAACGCTTTGCTCACGTGAGAAGCTGTTCGAGCATCTCGAGACCGTGCGGCGGCGCGGATATGCCATTGATGACGAGGAGATTGAACTCGGTGTTCGTTGTATCGGTGCCCCCATTTTCAATGAGGATCGGTGGGCCATTGCAGCCGTAAGCGTCTCGGGACCGACTTCGCGCATCACCCCACAAAATGTTCGCGCGATTGCGCAACGTGTGCTGACCTGCTGCCGCGAAATCTCCGCCTCACTGGGTATGCGAGCGAAGAAAAAATCTCACGTAGCGTCGCCTTTCCTGACGCACTACGGCAGCTGAGCCACCTACGGTTCTTTCACTTTGACTACGACCGCGCCGAAGACTACTCCGGGAGCAATGATCAGTCGATGCGGTGTGCCTGCCGGCACGTGAACGATGTCACCTTTGACAATCGTGTGTGAGGTTCCATTCTGAATGCCACTTCCCTTCGTTTCACCGTCCTCGCCGGTCTTGGCATCGAGAACGGTCCCTCCAGTAACCAGAGTCGCCGTTCCCTCAGTCACCACGAACACGTCATCATAGTGCGCATGCACTTCGGCTCCGCCGCTCGTAATTCGCACTGAGAGTTTGATTGCATGCGATCCATAGTCGCCGAGTGTAGCCCCACCGCTCGCAGACGCTTTCGCCGTTTGCGCCAGAG
>QHZR01000557.1 GCA_003224755.1 Acidobacteriota bacterium | reverse complement strand
CCAGCCTGGATTCGGAATCGGAAGCGATGATCCAGCACGGGCTTTCATATCTCATGCAGGGCCGGACAACTTTCGTCATCGCGCACCGGCTTTCCACCATCCGCCGCGCCGATCAGATTCTGGTGGTGGAGCAAGGACAAATCGTCGAACGCGGCACGCACGAGCAGCTCTACGCCGCTCAGGGACGCTATTACGATCTCTACATTAGGCAGCAGGGGTTGGAGCAGAATTTATTTCTCGCGCCGGGAGAAGGAGACGCCCTCTTGGCGCCCGAGGAAAATGATCGTGTAAAAAATGGCGACTCAGACATTCAACCCGCGGACGCGCTGCGGCTGATTAGAGGAGAGGTGCGGTAGAGTTTTGGCCGATCGATCCTCCCACTCCTCTTTGTTAGTCAGAACGCAAAGAATGAAAACCAGAGTGCCCCGCACGATTGCAGTTCCGATGCACCACAGCGAGGAAACTTTAATGCCTAGGCTCGAACTGGCACAGTGGGCGTAGAGCAGTTTTCGCTGATGCGAAAGCGCGAACTACCCCGCCCTCGCAAAAAGCGCAAGAGCTGGGCACCCTCATGGGTTGTGGCGGACTCACGAACATGGCGAAGGAGCGGGCCACCCGGCCAACAAGATGGTACCCAACCTCGAGGGCGGCTTCACCCGTCATCTGCCCGATGGCGCGGAGATGACCATCTTTGAAGCCTCCGAAAAATACATCGCCGAAGAGTGCCGCTGCTGATCATCGCGGGGAAGGAATACGGCTCCGGCTCCTCCCGCGATTGGGCTGCGAAAGGTCCGCTGCTGGGAATGCGAGCGGTGATTGCGGAAAGCTACGAGCGGATCCACCGCTCGAACTTGGTTGGCATGGGCATTCTGCCTCTGCAATTTCTAGCTGGAGAAAATGCGCAATCGCTGAAGCTGACTGGTGCGAAGTCTTCGGGATCACTGGCGTTCGTGACCTGATCGAGAAATTCACCCCCGACCGCCATGTAAAAGCCCGTGCTATGGCGAATGGCAAGACCATTGAATTCATGGCGCTGGTGCGCATCGACACCCCGCAAGAAGGGCAGTACTATGCCAAACGGCGGCATTTTGCAGCTTGTACTGCGGCAATTGCTGAGTGCGAAGCCGAGCGCGAAGCCCGCTGGCGTGTAAGTGTGTGGGCGGACACTCCTATCCGCCGCTTGGGGCTCTGTGTCTTTGCAGCCGCGCCGAGACTTCAACGTGTGGAGCCAAACTAAACGGATTGAAACGCTATGTATTTATCGCAACCTTGGGAAATCCCCGCCCAAGCGGAGCTTGGACCGGGCACCCTCCAGGGTAAGTGGGAATCAATCGGGCGGGCCACCCGCCATACAACTCGTCGAATGAGCTGACGTCGCTTCCGGGAACGAGCTACACCTACGACAATAACGGGAACACGAAGACGAAAGTGACGTCGAGCGGCACAACCACGTACAATTGGGACTTCGAGAACCGCCTGGCCTCGGTGGTGCTGCCGGGCACGGGCGGGACGGTGAGTTTTAAGTACGACCCGTTCGGGCGGAGGGTGCAGAAGGGCAGCCCGAATGGGACGACAAATTACCTCTATGATGGGAAAAATTTGCTCGAAGAGATCGATGCCAGCGGGAACGTGCTGGCCAGATACACACATTACAAGAGCATCGACGATCCGCTGTCCGAGGTACGGAGCGGCACAGCGAGCTACTACGAGCAGGACGGTCTAGATTCGGTCTCTTCTCTAAGCAACACAACCGGGGCGCTCTCCAACACCTACACTTATGACTCGTTCGGAAAGTTGACTGCTTCAAGTGGCACGCTCACCAACCCATTCCGTTACACAGGCCGGGAGTTTGACTCAGAAACCGGGCTGTACTTCTACAGGGCGCGCTACTTGGATTCCAGCACTGGCAGATTCCTGAGCGAGGACCCAATTGGATTCTGGGCCGGGGACAACTTCTACTCGTATGTTCACAACAATCCGGCGACGTATCTCGACCCACTTGGATTGGAAAAGGAGAAGAAGCCCTGGTACGACAATTTTGACTGGATTCCCGGTGTCAGCTATGTGAAATGCAAGACCTGGGGCTATTACTGCCTGAAGAAAGTGCGCGAGAAGAGGTTGGAAGAGCTCGCGCACCCGACCACAGGAACATACACAAACGACGAGCTGGCAAATCCCCAGGACGAAGGCGTGCGCCTCATCAGGCGTTGTGCCGCGAATGACGACAACTGCCAGCGCTGGTTAAACGAGTGTGGGGATGACATTCTCGCTCCACTGAACGATGGCATGTTTCCGAAGCGATTCTGTGTTCGTGGAACCGCGTTCTTTCGAGAAATAGAATCCATCGCGGAGGAGGTTGTACTCATGGTTGACAGGAATCCAGCCCATCAACGAAGCTCTTGGCCTCTTTTG
>QHZR01000556.1 GCA_003224755.1 Acidobacteriota bacterium | reverse complement strand
CGTGGGCGAGGTCGACTCTGCCACATTCGCTCCTGGCCCCACTCGTGCTCGTGCTGAAAGCGCACGGCGTCCGGAAGCCTTTTCGCAAGGGCAAAAATGAGCGCGATTACGTGCTCGGCGACAACCGGGCCGTGGACTTCACGAGCGTTTGTCAGAATAGCGTCACTATTGATTAGCTCGGGGAACATGAGTTGATGCACGGCTGCAGCGGGCGAGTGGATCCAGCGAAGCTTGCGCGCAAGTGTGAATTGCTCTGGGCGGAGCGACCAAGTGATGGCAATTTCGGCGTCAGGAAGGTGGATTTCGATGCCGTCGTAGGTAGCAAGGTGCACGATTTCGAGTTGTGGAAAGTCCTGCTTGAGCCTCACGGTAAACCACGACGGAGCGTTCCAAAGCTCGAAGCGGTGATAGAGAACGACGAGAACCTTCATAGTTTGCAAAATTAGTTACCCGAAAGCTTTGGCACCGGCTGGTTCCATGCCTCGGACGAATGCACCCATGAATTTGCCGTCCACCCGTGGCGCGATGGCGTCCACGTCAATACCCTCGGCTGAGAGAAGGTCGCGTGCATCTTCGGCGCGGTAAACGCGGGTTGGCTCAATGTCAACTTGCTCGAAACCTGCCGCAGCGAGCTTGTCGCGGTATTCGATGTCTTCAAGTGCTCCTGCCACGCAGCCGATCCACAGAAGCACGCTCCGCCGGATCGCTGGGCTGATTTCACCGCGCGTGACAACGTCGGAGACTGCAAGTCGGCCGCCTGGCTTAAGAACGCGGAAGGCCTCTCGCAATACCCGGCCTTTGTCGGCAGAAAGATTGATCACACAATTCGAGATGATTACGTCGACCGAGCTGTCTGGCAGGCGGATATGCTCGATCTCCCCCTTCAAGAACTCAACATTCTCCACGCCCGCTTTGCGTTTGTTCTCGTTTGCTAGAGCCAGCATTCCATCAGTCACACAGGAGACCGACATGAGTGCCACTGACATAAGAGAGGTGCCCAGATCAAATCGCCCTTTACGCAATCTTAGAGCGAGTTCATGAAGGCGACCAGATCGGCTTTCTCCTCTTGGCTCAGGAGCATACCAAAGCGCTGGTCGTAGAAGTCGATCACTTGCAGAAGGGTTGCAGCGGAGCCATCGTGGAAGTACGGGGCTCGGGCCGGCAGACCGCGCATGCTGGGCACCTTGAATTTGCCAATATCAGCGCACTTGCCGGTGATCAATGCTCTTCCCGGGTCGGAGGCGAGCACTTGCGTGCCGTCAGTGCAAAGGAACGTGTAGGCGGGAAGATCAGTCCTGAGAGAAGCGGTTCCAATGTTCATGGGATTGAAGCTGGAACTGCTACCGACGTTGGGAGCGTTGTGGCAGGTACCGCATGTACCGAAGACGGTGTCCTGGCCACGAACGTCGTTGAATCCGGAAACGTCGAAGATTCTCATGGGGCGGTTGTTGAACAGCATTTCTCCGCGAGCAATAGAGCCGCGTTGCGCGGCAGGGGTTGATCCGTCCAAACCTGCCCAACTGGAGTAGAGCGTGAATACGTTGCTGCCGTCGGGATTGATCCCGGGGAAGAAGGTTTGCCGTGAAAGAAAGATGGGACCGCCGCGTGCTCCCTTAGCGGTCAGGCTGCCGGCGAGATTGTCGGCAGACTGGGCTGTGAACAGTGAGGTCTCGAAGCGCACGATTTGCTGCAATTGAGCATCGGTCGGGAGCTGTGTTGGCTGGCTATGCACGAGGATAGCGGTTCTTGCCTGGGCGCTTAAATTAGGCTCGCGGCCATCCCACATGATTGCGGGGAGGAAGCGCAGGCTCGTGGCAGGGAGTGGGCGGCGATAGAGCGCCGGGCGGCTCGAAGTGGTTTCCGCGCAAGCATAAGGATCGTTGATTGCCACAATGCTGAATTCGGCGCCTTCGGGAACAGGCAATGACA
>QHZR01000555.1 GCA_003224755.1 Acidobacteriota bacterium | reverse complement strand
AGCAGCAGCTAAAAGAGATTGAAGCCTGTATTTCTCAGAATCATGCAATTCGTTTTCAACGGCCCCACTTTTATGAAGCAGACAGCATCTTCGGAACGCGTTTCGAGGTCGGGAGTCACTACGTTTACTTCGTACCGAAAGAGATTAAAGCCATAAGCGCAACCGCTTCCTCCGCCGGGGTCGAGGTGGAAGTTCTGCCCCAGGGAAATGTCGTCTTCAGCTTTCCTCGCTTCACGCCTGCTAACGCCCTGCCGAGATAAATCAAGTCGGCGAGGTGTCGGAGACGCTATGAAACGAGGCCTGGCAATTGCCGCGCCGTCCCGCCCCGCGCGCTCGCCCACGTCGGAAGACGGGGGTGAGTGCGACCTGGGCGACAGGGGAGGGGGAGGGCCTCCCTGCTGCAACAGCAGAAGGAGTGTGTGCCGACGGGAGAGCTGTCCTGTCGCAATCACCATTAATTCGGAGACGCTTGCCTCTTGCGGTATCGGTGAAATCAAAGTCGCATGTTCGATGGCGAAATGGCTGAAGGCTGCTGCTCTACTACTGCTTGAACAGGATCTTGGCCATCATCCCTTTGTCCTCGTGATTTAGTAAATGACAATGAAATACCGACATGCCTTTGATGACGGGTCGGTGAAGTCCAAGATGACATCAACGGAGCTGCCATACGGAACATTCACGGTATCCAGCCACACAGGATGCACGAGCGGGACGCCGTTTTCTGCATAAGCCAGGAAATGGACTTGGTGTATGTGGAAAGGATGTAGTTCGGCAGTTTGGTTGAGAATACGCCAATGTTGATACGTACCCACGCGAGCGCTCGTCATCGGAGGTGCATCCGCCGCAAACTTGCGGCCATTGATGTAGAAGCCGTTCTTATCTTCGGTAAAAGTGACAGTGAAGTCCGGCGGGAACGGTAGCGGTGTCGCATGCCGATTGATGTAGCCCTGTGTTGCAGGGAGTCGAACTGCCAGCAGTTCATCCGGGTTCTGAGCGGACAGCAACGGGGTGAGTAAGAAAAGGACACCCAAGCACCTCACGCAAAATGCAGCACCCCGATCTCCTGAAAAATCCGTCACCGATACTTGATCCTCACAAGCCTCTCGCACGGAAACACATTCTCTCCTCCACGCTAAGTCAAAACGGAGCGCGTCATTCCTGCCACGAAACACGCTCGGGAGCGAATGTTCTTCTCACCTTGCGGACAATACGAGTACCAGTACAACCAGCCCGGCCAACAGCATGCTCGCAACAAGTGAAAACGTCGCGTGCAGTGGATGCGTCTGAAAATAGCGGCCTCGCTCTGTCCTCCAGTGCATCGGAGTGTGCATGGCAGCCTCCTGCCAGCTGACCCAATCATATACCCCAGAAAAGGGAACGTGTTCCCGCCTTAAACCAAAAAGCCCGACAAAATGGGGTTTTGTGGGAATGTAGTCGCGCAAAATCCGTGACCCAGACCTCCTGAAAAATCCGCGATCCAATCACGCCAAATCCGCGTCCAAATCTGCTGAAGAACTCGTGTCCTACACCCTCATCTTATATTCGTTGCCTGGCAACGCTTCATCGTGCGCCCGCATGTGGACAAGGAAGCCTACTCAATCGAAATCCTTTGCAAGAATTTGAAGTCGTTGAGAATCTTCGCTGTGCCGAGCACCACGCAGCACAGTGGGTCGTCGGCGATGCGTTGGCCGCCACGTTTTTTCTGTTGATGATGGCCGGCGGCGCGGCCTGGTGGAACGCAAGTAACAAGCGCCCGTACCCGATGTATTTCCACGCTTCGGTGCCGTTTGCCGCAAACGACCTGGCTTTGTCGCCAGACGGACGGTTACTTGCGATGGTCGCCTATCCCGCGCAGGCAAACAATTACGTGTAAGAAAGTGGACGTGTCAAGAGGACAGGTCCAGGTGCTGCGCGACGGAGGATTATCCCACGTGTCTAAATTTGCCGTCAGCGAAGAACCCGAGCGTTCTCCTGCACAGATGCGAGGGAGGGCCCAGCCAGCTCCCACGAGCACTGTTGTCCACAGCAGGACGGCAACGGTCTTGAGCCCAAAACCAAACTCTGCTTCCACAACGGCGGTGCCGGCGCAGATATCTCCAAGTCGTTGGCGAAATCTGGAACAGCCGGCTACCAGCCCGCCGACCAGGTAAAAGCCCAACTCGTCGACAAGCCGGAGAAGATTTCGAATCGCCGAAGCAGCAAATGCGTTTCGCCCGTTAGTGCGAGTGACTCGGATCCCGGCCATCGCTTTATCCAGCGTGCCGCCAAAGCTCGCTTCGAGCAGCCAAACGTAGGCAAACGAAGTTCCGGAATTCAGGGCTAGGGCGACCAAGAGCGCAGCCCAAGTCACGTTCAATTGTGGTCCCGCTACAACG
>QHZR01000563.1 GCA_003224755.1 Acidobacteriota bacterium | reverse complement strand
AGTCGCTTAATTCTCGTGCGACGATGCTTGGGCGAAACGTTCTGTGCCCGCCGACATTAACACCGCGCAGGAAAACAATCAGAGCCATACTCCGGATTATGAGGAAGAAAGCTAATTCGCGCTAGGGATTGCCGCATCGTTAGGCACGCGTCTCTGGTTGACCATAAATTGCGATTGCATTGAGGGGCTCCCACCCGCTTCCCGAGGTCAATGCAGTGTAAGCGATTTCACAGCTCGCCCTGCTCCGCAAGCGCGTAAATCACCACTTTGGTGAAGTGCTCTCAAAAGTGGTCCTGGGGCTTGGGAAGCCCTTTCTCCTATTTCGCTAGTCGTATCCGGATACGGTTCGGCTGTGGGAGCTGCTGTGATTGATGACAGTTTGCAATCGAGGCCGTCCAACATTCGTTAATCGAGGCTTGCGCGAGCCACACAACCAGAAGTTCCCCGAGTGGGAAGGAGAAAAACTGTGCGGTTCCACAAGTGCCTCGCAATCGCAGTCGTGTGGTTGGACCTTCATTCTGGCATTGCTCAATCGTTTCCGGTTGCTCGCGTCAGCAAGCAGCCAACGGCAGAATCTGAGTTCTCGAATCTCAGGCGCAAGGCGGAGACTGGCGACATCGCAGCCCAATACATGCTGGGGAACGTTTACGTGAATGGCTCCAGCGTACCCCGCAATTACCGAGCAGCGGCGCGGTGGTACTCGGCCGCAGCCGCGCAAGCTTCAGCCAGTGCACAATTCATGTTGGGTTACCTGTTCGAGCACGGCTTGGGTGTTTCCCAAGACTATGCAGAGGCAGCGCAGTACTACCGCGCGGCCGCCGTGCAAGGGCACGTGATCGCCGCGAACAATCTGGCCGGCTTGTACCAGCACGGTCGAGGTGTACGCAAGGACGTGGACCAGGCCGTCGAATGGTATCGCGCTTCCTCAGAGCACGGGGACTCCATAGCGCAATGCAATCTAGCTTCCATGTATCTGCTGGGCCGGGACGTTCCGCGCAACTACAACGAAGCAGCGAGGTGGCTTCGCGCTGCGGCGGAGCAGGGGTTTGCTGTGGCCGAAAATAATCTCGCTTTCATGTATTACACGGGTCTTGGAGTTCCGCGCGACTACGACCAGGCGGCTGAGTGGACGCGTCGGGCGGCGGAGCAAGGATATGTCATCGCAAAAACAGATCTTGGTTACTTGTACGAACAAGGAAAGGGCGTTCCGCTGGACTATGTCTCGGCTTACATGTGGTATAGCCTCGGGGCTGTTGGCGGCGATTCCCGCGCGTCACGTCAATTGAAGGATCTCTCAAAGCTTATGTCCCGTAAACAAATCGCGGACGCCAAGAACCGGGCCAGTTCCGGTGCCCAACAATGGGGGAAAATAACTGATTTCCCGGGTGTCGAAATGAGCGGTACATCTTTTATTCCGTCGCACTGAGAATTTCAACCTGGCCCATTCGTAATTCAGTTAGCCGTGCCATGATCGGTCGAATGCTCGTTCAGCAATTGCGGCACCGCCATCATGCACCGCAGTGTGCAACGGAGCTCTCTATGAGATCGAACTGTACGTCGTGAGATCAGTCGGTAGTTGCAGATCTTATCCTTCGACAAGAGCCAGACGAGGAAGAAGACAAAGAGGAAGACGACGGCACGAAAGACGATGACGGTGACCGAGACGACAACGCTACTCGGAGTAGGGATGCGACCTGTAAATCGCGTCACTCATAACCATTTGCCAGAACGCAGCGGCGCGATCCACTCCCGGTATAGCAGCGCTTCTTCCCTCAACTTCGCCGCCTCGGGTTCAGATGCTTGCTTGGCTTTCTCTTCGCACTCCGCTGCCTTCTTCTTGAGCTCCGAGATCGTTGCACCGGCGGGGATTATTTTTTGCATGACCATGCGGATTATTTTGCCCGAAGTGTTGGGCTCAGTTGGTGAAAAATCTCGATATCACGCAATTGACAAAAAAAGGGACTGGAAGGCGCAAACTGGTACGCCATCCTTCCATCCGCACTCTCGATGAGCGATTTTCGCTCGGTGCAAGTTGGGCGTTCTCGTTTCAGCCGGTGCCCGCTCCATTTCTTCCGCTGCATCTTTGTCCCTGCCTCGTTACCGGATCTCGCATTCAAACCGTTTCAGGACCCGACGCAGCGACTCAAGACGAAACGCCTCTGGCGGAACAACACTCTGAGGGAGGCCTGGATAATCTTTGCGGAATTCTCCGCTGTACAGATAGGAAATATCCTTTTCCACGTCCGCATTCTCCATCGCGATATAGAACATCCAGGACTGCAGCCCTTCTTTCGATAACACGATACGTGAGTCTGCCGGAACCGAAAGGGAAACGATTCCAGCACGGATCGGCTCACGCCTGATACGCTGTCCATCCGCCGTCTGAAACTCAAGCGACCCGCCAATCCATTTGCTGCCGGAGGCAACACGTACCGTACACGACGTGCGGGCCGGTTCCGGATGGAAGCCCTGCGGCCACAGATAGACTGGGTTGGAAACGGCCAAATATCGCACCTGGTCGGGATGTTGATCAGGATCGTCGCCGGAGCCGAACGCGCGCACGACAACATAGTCGGGTTCGCCCCGTCCTGGAATTTCATATTCGAGCACGCCGCCAGAGAACTTGTCCTTCGCGGCGAGTACTGCGCTGTGTTTTCCGATAATCTCGATTCGCCCAAGCCGGCTGTTCGGCGCGGGATACACTTCAACGCGCAGCCTGTGACGCTTTGCCTGACCAGTTCGGACGACGGAGCCCATTGGTACGCCATCCACAGAGACGTTGAGGAACCCTCCATTGCTGAAGAAGACCTCTCCGGACCGGGCAACATCGCGAATGGCTCGCGCTGTTAAGGGACGGTTCCCGATGTGCGGGTAATTCCGGAAAGTGTCGAGTTCGTTGTGCTGGCTGGCCTGGTTCAGAAAGAAATCCGTTTCGGCAAACCCCGGCACTTTCCCGCCCATGTCCAAGTAGGATAGCCACAGGTCCTGGTAGGATTTGTTGTACACACGATCGCCCATCACAGCCATGCCGTCGAGGTACCCATCCACCATCAGGAACAGCCCCGACATCGCGGCGATATTGGACGTGAATTTCCCGTTGCTCACCCACCAGCGAGTGGGATGGGCGAAGACCCCGATAGCGCCGGCCTTTCGCTGTATGGCCATAATCTCAAATAGATTGCGGCGTGTATGCGGTTCGCCTGTCAGCGCATTGATCTCAACCGAAGGATCGCTCTCGTAATACTTGACCGGGCGGTCTTGGGAGTAATCGTGCCAGGCCGGGTAGTCGTACAGGTACCCAAACCACCACATGTGCCCCATGCGGTTCTTCGGTGTTTCATTATCCAGATAGAAGAGGGTCGAGCCGTGGGAGTGCGCGTTCAGATCCCCAAGAGTGGCGTTCACTCCTGCAACATCCATGACTGATTTCTGATCGAACTGGCCGGAGTAGTACAGGTCGCGATCCGGTCCCTCAAATCGCTGGAAGTTGGCTTCGTTTGCCGGATTCCAGGCGCTGCCTACGCCGACAGCCCGGATTCCAAGGTCCCGGCACCAGCGGACGAGGTGCTCCTCGGCGGCAGGAAAGCTGCCTGCCGTCTCTCCTTCGCGAATTCTCCAGTTGTGCGTGTGGGTCACGACCGCCGGCCAGTCTCGATCGAGCCGCGCCGGCCGTTCTGTCGGGTCTTCGGAAAGGAGCCTCACCTGCGCTGACGCGCCCATGCTCGAAGAGGCCCACAGCCCAAAACAACAAAGAAGGAACAGACACCTGACTACGGACCAGGAAACCATCGTCACTCCATCCAACCATAACGCAAGCGCTTCGTCACTTCTTAATTGTCGTCGTCGCGCCTCCTCAATGGGGACAGCTTGGCGGGCGCGTAATGCAACTGTCGGTAGTTGGCGATAAATCCCCATTGCGCGTGCGCCGTGGAAAAGCGCTGGTCCACCGCGGGTGAAAGTCCCGCCCGGGAACTGTTTCGCTCCACCCGGTAGCGATCGGAGCGGCGGTGGAGGAAACGAAGCGGTCGGAGCCTGCGGTGTAGAGGGTCGCCTAGGCGACTTGGCGAGCATGCAGGCGGTAAGGTGAGTGAACGCTGAGCAGGCCTCGATCGCGCTGGGAAAAGTCTGGAGGAGGGGGATCAGAT
>QHZR01000181.1 GCA_003224755.1 Acidobacteriota bacterium | reverse complement strand
TGCACACTCCGTTTGTGGATGGATATCTCCGCAACAATTATTCGGGGCGTGAGCAGGAGATGTATGACAAACTCGCGAAGACCCAGCCGATCGGGCGAATGGGTGAGCCGGAAGAAGTCGCATCTCTCGCGCTGTTTCTATGCTCGGATGCGGCATCGTTCATCACGGGAACAGATTATCTGCTGGATGGCGGCTTCATGAATCTGCACGGATGAATGAGTTGCAGCTTCAGGGCTCACTTACAGCAAGTACGCGAAAACAATTGGGAAGGGCACGAGTTCCACTCGTGCCGATAAGCCTTCTCTGTGACCGGCTTCAGCCGCTGAGGCAAAGAGTGATAGCTCCGAATTACTGAAACTAAGAATTAAATGAATCTGCACCTAAACGGAAAAGTCGTCCTTGTCACTGGTGGCGCAAAAGGCATTGGTGCCGCAATCGTCCGCGCGGCTGCCGCAGAGGGCGCGATTCCTGTAATAGTAGACCGCGATGCCGAAGCCGCCAGGAAACGGCACGATGAACTCCCCGCAGGTGAGATAGTAGTCGCCGAACTCTCGGCTGCGGAAAGCTGCTACGCGGCGGTCCAAAAAACGATCGAGCGATTCGGCCGGCTGGACGCTCTCGTGAACAACGCCGGCGTGAACGACAAAGTGGGCCTCGAACACGGCAGCCCGGAACAATATGTCGAATCTCTCGGGCGCAATCTGCTGCATTACTACAATATGGCGCATTACGCCTTGCCACACTTGAAGAAGTCGCGCGGCGCCATTGTCAACATCAGCTCTAAAACCGCATTAACCGGACAGGGCGGCACTTCGGGCTATGCATCAGCCAAGGGCGCAATCCTTGCCCTGACGCGCGAATGGGCAGCCGAACTGCTGAATTACGGGATTCGCGTAAATGCGATAGTTCCCGCCGAGGTCATGACGCCGCTCTATCGGCAATGGCTGGATACATTTCCGAACCCAGACGAGAAGCTGACGGCCATCCTAGCGAAAATTCCTTTGGAACAACGCATGACCACGCCCGATGAGATCGCGGCGATGGTAGTATTTCTCCTTTCCGCCCAAGCGGGGCACATTACCGGCCAGCACTTATTTGTGGATGGCGGCTACGTGCACCTGGACCGGGCCCTGACGTAGAGCACTTATGGCGACCTCGCAGATTTCATCGCGCCAAACCAAGCTCTCGCTCTTTCCCAAAGGGAATTTCGTTCCGTTCTTTTTAGTGACTGTTTTGTTTTTCCTTTGGGCCATTCCCAACAACCTCAATGACGTCCTCATCAAGCAGTTTATGAAATCGTTCGAGATCAACCGATTTCAGGCCGGCGTCGTGCAGTCCGCTTTTTATCTGGGTTATTTCGTGCTGGCGATTCCTGCCGGGCTGCTCATGCGAAAGCATGGCTACAAAGCCGGAATCATCACCGGACTTTTGCTGCTCGGAACGGGTGCATTTTTGTTCTGGCCCGCAGCGCTCATCGGACACTATTCATTCTTTTTGATTGCCTTATTCATCATTGCGAGCGGGCTCTCTTTTTTGGAGACCTCGGCGAATCCCTTCATTGCACAATGCGGCGATCCAGAGACATCTGAGCGGCGGCTGAATTTTTCGCAGGCCTTCAACCCGATTGGCTCTGTTACGGCCGCGATCATTGGCACTAAGTTCATCTTCTCCGGAATTGAGCTTTCGCCGGAGCAGGCCGCCAGCATGCAAGCCGCGGGTACCTACGCCTCATATCTCAAACACGAGACACTACGAGTCGTCATGCCGTACATGGTCCTGGCATTCGTTGCCTTCGCGTGCATGTTGTTGATCGCTCTGACCAAGTTTCCCCTGGTGACGGGGGAGGCAGGCGTTCGCCATGAGAGTCATGGCAGGGTGAAAGACTTGCTGCGCTATCCTCATTTTCTGCTCGCTCTGGTTGCGCAATTTCTCTACGTTGGGGCGCAGGTCGGGACCTGGAGCTACTTCATCACGTATGTTCAGGATTACACCAGTCAACCGGAGAAAATCGCCGGCTATTTTCTGACAGGGACACTCGCGGCTTTTGGCGTTGGCAGGTTTGCGTCTGCCTATTTGATGAAATTTGTCGCTCCTAACCGCCTGATGGGCACTTACAGCCTCATCAACATCGCGCTGGTGCTTGTCGGGGTGGTGTTTCCCGGCTGGCTTGGATTGTGGGCAATCCTGCTTACCAGTCTCTTCATGTCGCTCATGTTTCCGACCATCTTTGCTCTCGGGCTGAAGGGACTTGGCGCAAACACCAAAATCGCCGGATCGCTTCTGGTAATGACAATCGTCGGAGGGGCGGTTCTAACTCCGCTGATGGGACTTATTTCACAGCGCGCTCACAGCCTGGCTCTCGCGTACATGGTGCCATTCGCTGCATACGTTTTTATCGCCTATTATGGTTTCGTCGGATCGAGTCTTCGCGGTGATCCCCTCTTGAGCACTGCCCAATGACCCGCCGCTTTTGCTTCACGGTCGATCTTAAGGACGATCCCGAGCTGATCGCTGAGTATCGCAAATATCACGAGAAAATCTGGCCTGAAATAACCGAGAGCATCAGGAATTCCGGCATCGAAGACATGGAGATTTACCTGCTCGGTACGCGCATGTTCATGATCATGGAAGTCAACGAGACCTTCACATTCGAAAAGAAAGCCAGGGCCGACCAGCAGAATCCCAAGGTTCAGGAATGGGAAGAGCTCATGTGGAAGTTTCAGCAGGCCCTGCCTGATGCTAAGCCCGGCGAGAAATGGTTGCGCATGGAGCGAATCTTCAAGCTGGAAAGCTGACGAGGAGCTTGCGCACGGTGAAGGCGAACGGCCGTAGCAAGTCGTCGGACAGCTCCGGACAGGAAACGGAACAGGAAGACGCGACCATGAAGATTGCAGGGAAGGGCGCGGAAATTGCAGGCTACAGTATTTCCCATGAACAGAAAAAGAAAGCGGCTCCAATCGTGCACTACGGATTTGGGGCTGCCGTGGGAGCTCTCTACGGAACGCTTACCGAGTTGGGTCCCCACGGAGTGCGCCGACATCCGGTGTTGAGTGGAATGGGATTTGGCAGCGTGCTTTTTGCCGGTGCGGATGAAGTTGCCGTGCCATCGCTTGGTCTGTCTGCAGCGCCAGGCGAGACTCCTGTTTCGTCGCATATTTACGCGCTAGCTTCACATTTGATTTATGGGGCAACTGCAGGTGCTGTGCGCCGAATCGTGCGGGCTGCCATTTAGCAACAGCACCCGATGCGCGCTTTTGGAATGGAGCAAGCTGCGATGCGGTACCGATCTACTGCTGGATGCCAGAGGCCAGATCTGCATGGAGCAGTTTATGAAACAGGTTTTCTCCCGCCTCCCGCCGCACCGAGAGCCTGCCTGCTCCATAGGCCCGCGACTTCAGACCGCGTTGCACGGAAACGCAGATCGAATGGTCTTCATCCTGAATGCGTTCGCTCACGTTCATGCTCTTTCTGTTTTTCTCTTCGGCAGATAGGCCAACATCGCTAAAGTAAAACTCGAAGATCACCTTCATTTTGTCAATGCCGAGCGGCAGCACCAAGTTCGTGTCCAGATAGCCCTCGTACCAGTTCAGCATGAGGTTGGGGTAGAGCCAATAATACAGAGCCTGTCCCTGGCGCACGCTAGCTGTCATTGCCTCGCCGCCAGCAGCATCAATCGGGCTTGACTGCAGACAGAAGCGGGGACCATTCGTAATCGTGTAATTCGCATAACTGAGAATGCTATTCAAGCCTTTGTGCAGATATGGCACGTGATAGCCGCCATCGAGATAGTTATCAACGAACACCTTCCAGTTGCAGTCAATGATCCACTCGCGGCGTCCCGCGAAGTGAAGGCCTTCGAGATGCAGAGGCTTAAACTGCTCGACCATGTCGCCTAAATACTCGCTCAGGAGCATGGGGTTGGGATCGAGATGCACGAACACGAATTTTTCCCAGACATCCACGCTGAGCGGAACTAAGCCATTTTTCTTACGGTCAAAATTCTCCACACCTTCGAAATCGGGAACACCCTTGAGCGATCCGTCCAGCCCATAAGTCCAACCATGATAGGGACACTGCAATCGCGCAGCAGTTCCGCAGGACTGGGTCATCACGGCGGCAGCATGATGACGGCAAACATTGAAAAACCCTCGGAGCACGCCGTCTTGTCCACGAACCACAACCACAGGCTCACCGCCAACCTCCGCAGTGATGTACTGTCCCGGCGACGCAACTTGCTCAGCGCGACCGATCATTTGCCAGGTACGGCTGAATACAGTTTTCTGCTCGACTTCGGCGATTCGTGCATCGGTGTACCAGGAGCCAGGAATGGTTGAAGCCGTCCCCAGCGGCTCGGACGGATCAAAAGTCGAAATAATTTCTTGTATGGACTGCGCCATGGGCTGAACCGGACGACTCGACATGCTACCACCGGCTGCGCTCGAATGCTTACTTCGTCCTTCCCCCGAGTCTGTGTTTAGGATTGA
This sequence comes from Acidobacteriota bacterium, assembly GCA_003224755.1. GTDB lineage: Bacteria > Acidobacteriota > Terriglobia > Terriglobales > Acidobacteriaceae > Gp1-AA145. Next base: position 8,049 of record QHZR01000181.1, on the reverse strand, counting down.
TATGCTCACATCTGAGGAGTAACGAATGGTTCTCGTCCTGATGGGCGTTGTGGGTTCCGGCAAAACCACGGTCGGCAAACTCCTCGCTCATGAATTGGGCTGGAAATTCGCAGATGCGGACGATTTCCATCCGCGTGCCAATGTCGATAAAATTCGTCGCGGGATCCCGCTTGACGACTGCGACCGTGTTCCATGGCTATCTGCGCTGCACGACGCGATAGAACAATGGAATGAAAGCCAACAGAATGTAGTTCTGGCTTGCTCCGCCCTCAAGCAAAGCTACCGAAATAAACTTCGCGCAGGATCGGTTCACTTCGTTTATCTCAAGGGCAGCCAACAGCTTATTGCTAGCCGCCTGCGCTCACGGCAAGGACATTTCGCATCGGAATCCATTCTCGCCAGCCAGTTCGCGGATCTTGAAGAGCCAGACGATGCTATCACCGTGGGGGTGGATCAGACGCCTGAGGCCATTGCCGCAAAAATCAGAGCACAACTCAAACCGCCGCCGCTGGTATCCTGATGCGGCACAAATATGACCGCTCCCGCCGTTGACGCAGTAACCGTCGCGTCCCAACCCGATCTGGGAAGGCGCGTAGTGCGCAAGCTGTTTTGGCGTCTGCTGCCTTTTCTTTTCCTTCTGTACATCGTCAACTACCTTGACCGGATCAATGTCGGATTCGCGAAGCTGCAAATGCAGGACCAACTGGAATTCAGCGAGCGCGTCTTCGGCATCGCCTTCGGGATCTTCTTTGCCGGTTATTTCTTCTTTCAGTTACCCAGCAATTTGGCATTGGCACGAGTAGGAGCCCGACGCTGGATGGCCGCGATCATGGTGCTGTGGGGAGTCATTTCCTGCTGCATGATATTCGTTCGCACCCCTGCGGGTTTCTACGAGCTGCGTTTCATGCTGGGCGCCGCTGAGGCTGGATTCTTCCCAGGCATTATTCTGTATCTGAAGAACTGGTTTCCAGAAACCGCAAGGGCACGGGCCTTCGCCTGGTTTATGACAGCCAACCCCGTTGCCGGGGTGATGGGCGGACCTATCTCGGGGGCCTTGCTCGGATTGCACCATCTCGGATCACGGCAGCTGGCCGGTTGGCAATGGATGTTTCTCCTCGAAGGTCTGCCGGCGATTGCACTGGCCGCGCTGGTACTCGTCACGCTTGAGGACCGACCGATGCAAGCCAGGTGGCTGGATCTCACGGAAAAAGACTGGCTGACGAAAGCACTCGACCACGAGCGCCAGACACAGGAGGCAATTAGCGGCACTGATATCTGGGCCGCCGTCCTGAGCTGGCGACTCTGGCTGTTGACCATCGTTTACTTCGGCCTCACCACTTCTGCCTACGGAATTATTCTGTGGCTCCCAAGCTACATTCATTCCTTATCGACTCTCGGAAACCTCGGCATCGGGATTGTGTCGGTCATCCCCTACGTCGCTACAGCGGTTGCAATGGTCGTGATTGGAACACGCTCAGACCGCACGGGCAGCCACCGTTTGCACCTGACTGCGACGGCGCTCTTGGCAGCCGTATTCCTGTTTATCGCCGCGCAGACCAACTCTATCGTTCCCGGCTTGGCATTCGTGACTCTGGCTTTGATGGCAACTTTTTCCATGCAGGGGCCGTTCTGGGCTAGTGCGACATCGCTCATGAGCGGTACGGCAGCGGCGGCTGGTATTGCACTGATCAATTCGTTCGGAAATCTTGGTGGGTTCTTCGGTCCATACATTATTGGCGCCAAGCGCAGCTCTGGAGGTGGATTTCGAGAGGGCATGTTGATCATCACCGCCTTCCTGGGTCTTGCAGGAATTTTGGCATTCGTGGTTCGCCCTCCGACCAAACGTCCTTCGTCCCAGAGGGCTAATCCTTTACAATAAGTAACTTCGCTGGTCTTCAGCGCAGCAAGCAAGACCTTACCTGTAACTCGAGAACGTACTGGGTCATACAAGATTGCTCCAATCTCACTCCAACTCCTCCCGTGGGTACGTGTACTGGCGCGCCGAGGGCAGCTTGCTGGAACTGACCACCGTCCGCCCCATCGCCTTCTTTACCTGGAATGCTCAGACCTTCATGGAGCGGTCTTTGCGCCGGGTTGCTGTGCTCCTGATGGCAGCGTTGCGGCCGTTTCTCTATCTTGCAAACCGAACTTTTGCGACCCGGGTTGTGCATTCCATCCTGCGAGGCATAAGCCGCGACCGGCTGGACTTGCTGGGTGATGAATACTTTCAGTACAAGCTGAAGCCGAATTTGAAGCCAGACGGGGTGCAGCGGCTTAAAGAATTGACCAGTTCCGGCGCGGAAGTGGTGCTGGTCAGTCAGGGACTGGAATGTGTGATGCGGCCGCTTGCCAAACATCTGGGCGTGAAGTGGATCATTGCGAACCGTCTGGATTTCAGTGACGGAATTGCTACCGGGCGGCTGCTGGAGCCGGTAATCCGGCCGCGAGGAATATTCGCGCGTATCTCATCGTCAGGACCAGACGGTGCATGCGCGCTGCGAAAGCTTGCGCACGACGTTGGCGCGTCCGCCGAATCTCTGGAGCGGGCGGTGCTGCCAGCCGAAAGACCAGCTCCGAAGCCGCAGCATCCCCTGGTTCACTTTGATGGTCGTCGTCAGAACTCACCGCTCTCCGTCCGTTCGGCATTTCGTGACAAGCACATTTTGCTGATCGGAGTCACAGGATTCATTGGCAAGGTCTGGCTCGCAAACACACTGATGGATCTCCCCGATCTCGGATGTATTTACCTTCTGATCCGGCGTCAGAAGTCGAATCCGGCACTACGGCGATTTGAAAAGTTGGTTGAGGATTCACCGGTATTCGATCCTCTCTATGACAGGCACGGCCGGGGGCTTTCGAGATTCCTGAAAGAGCGCGTGCAGGTGATTGAGGGAGACGTCACGCAGCGGGATCTGGGACTGAGTCCTAAGATTGCCGAAGAATTGAGCTGGAAGCTAGATCTGGTGGTAAATAGCTCCGGGCTGACCGATTTCAACCCCGACCTGCGAGACGCTCTAAGCTCAAACGTGGACGCGGTCGTGAATATTCTGAATTTTGTCCGCCAATCCGACCATGCCGGCTTGCTCCACCTCTCCACGTGCTATACCGCTGGCGCGCGCGACGGAAGAGTGAGCGAGCGGGCACGGCCAGATTACACACCGGCGCGAGTTCGGAATTTTGATGCCGCCGACGAATTACAAGCATTGCACCGGCTTGTGGACGAAACTGTTGCCCGCGCGGAGGGTCCGGAAGTAACTGAAGAACTTCGGAGCCAGGCGATGGCGAAGGAGCATGCAGCGCGAGACCTTCACGGTGCGGCGCTGGAAAATCAGATTCGCAAGAATCGTGTTCGCTGGCTGCGAAACGAGCTAACGGAGGCAGGGAAGAGGCGAGCGCGCGAATTAGGCTGGCCAAACACCTATACATTAACGAAGGGTCTTGCTGAGTCGTTGCTCACGAAACTCGGCACCGGCCTGCCCATCGCTGTTGTGCGGCCGGCAATCGTCGAGAGCTCGACGGCGCAGCCATTTCGAGGATGGAACGAAGGAATCAACACGTCTGCGGCACTCTCCTATCTTTTGGGCACCTATTTCCGGCAATTGCCCAGCAACGAACGCAAGCGTCTCGATGTGATCCCGGTTGACGCCGTTTGCCGGGGAATGACGCTCATCGCGGCAGCGATCATCGAACGGCGGCATGATCATGTTTATCAGCTCGCGACATCCGTCACGAATCCGTGCGACATGCGGCGTTCCATTGAGCTGACTTCGCTGGCGCACCGTAAGCACTATCGCGCGCAGGAAGGCATGGAGTTCTGGCTGCGGCTGCGTTTCGATGCCATCCCGGTCACCAAGGAACGCTATGTCCGTATGTCAGCGCCGGCACAACGCGCGATTATCAAGTCCATACAGCGTGCGGCTGCTACTCTGCCCCTCAAAAAAATGCCGCTCACTAAAGCGGACCGCAATCTGGAAAAGCTCGAAAAGCTGATTGAGCTGTTTGAGCCGTTTATCCTGCTCAACGAGCATGACTTCGTCGCAGAGAACGTGGAAAAACTTTCTGCGGCTCTGGTTCCGCAGGAGCGCGAAAACTTTGGCTATAACACAGCCTCGCTCGACTGGTGGGACTACTGGATTAACATTCACATTCCAGCTTTGCGCAAATGGACTTATCCGCTGATCGAGGGCAGGCCACTTGAAGCCCGTGCCCCACGCCAGCTGCAGGAAACCGAGAGCGCAGACGCTGAAACAATTAAAACTGGAACGAACGGAGCATCGTGGCGATATTCCTGACCGGCTCAACCGGATATATCGGCGCACATGTCGCCGCCAATTTGCTGAATGAACACGGCGCATCGCTGAACTTGCTGGTGCGGGCGCGCGACGCACATGAGGCTGAAGACCGGCTCTGGCGTGGCTTGCAATTGCATCTAGATTTCAAGCCTTTCTATGAGTACCTGCAGACTCGCATACGGATCTTCCGCGGTGATCTTACCAGCGAGCGCTTTGGGCTCTCCACGGATGATTACGACCGCCTGGTCCACACCACGGATTCGGTTATTCACTGCGCTGCCTCGCTGAGAGGTCATCAAGCTGGCGCTAGAAGCCGACCACTACCATGGCCTGCGCCGCTTCAGCCACGTCAGCACGGTTGCGGTGGCTGGTAAGCGCCAGGACGAAGTTGTTACCGAGGACAAATCCATTGACTGGGACCGCTCGGATTACGATCCTTATGCGCGCACCAAAAAATTCTGCGAGCACATGATTCGGCAGCTGCTGCCGACGGTTCCGAAGACAATTTTTCGTCCCAGCATTGTTCTCGGAGACAGCCGGCGTGGCGAAACTACGCAGTTCGACATGGTGCGCGCGTTCGTGTTTCTTGCCGGCCTGCCGGTGCTGCCTTTGCGGTCGAAAGATCGCGTGGATATCGTCAATGTTGACTTCGTTGCCGACGCCATCGCCACATTGCACGTGAAAGAGCAGACGCAGTTTGATACGTATCATCTTTCGTCTGGAAGAGACTCGCAGACCTATAGGCAGTTGACCGCTTCGCTGGCTGCAGCGCAGGGCAGGCGAGCGCCAATCTACCTCCACTTTCTTGAGCGTCCATTCACCTCGGGGGTCAACTTCCTTTCCAGTCGCAAGAATGCGGTGGGACATGGCGCGGCGCTGATGAAGGTTTTCATGCCGTATCTCACCTTCAATACCGTGTTCGACAATACGCGCGTGACGCAGGAGCTTGGCCGCAAGCCGGTGCCATTTTCGCAGTACAGCTATCCATTGTTGAAGTTCAGCCGCGAGACAAACTTCACCTATCCGTATCAAGGATGGCCCGCGAGAGCGGGAGGGTCCGCGGCATGATGGATTTCGTCCTCGAGGCTTGGGTGAGCGCCAACATTGAGCGCGCCAAGGCCAGTTGGATCCTCGGCAACGGACATTGCTGGCAGCCGGGTCAAACGCTTAAGCTGCTCTTTGCTGGTTATAACGGCACGCGGAACACTGGTTCCGATGTCCGTCCCGAAGAAACCCTGCGGCAGCTTCGGCATATTCTCGGCGCCGAGAATGTCGAGTTCAGCGCGATGTCGCAGAATTTCGATATGACTCGTGGTTACTTTCAGGGTGCTGAGCAGGTCCACCTTCCCGATGTCTTCCCGCCGTTTCTGTCGCGCGAAATTCCGCGTCATCACGGGGTGGTGGTGGTTGAGGGTTCGGCATTCAAGAGTAAGTTTGCCAATGCGCTGACCACGATGATCGTCGGTTCCCTGGGCATTGCTGCCGCGCAAAACAAGCTTTCAGTCGGATATGGCTCGGAAGCGGGCAAGATGGACCCGTCGGTCAGGAAGCTCTGCGCACGATATTGCAGGAATTCGCTGATCATTACTCGCAACGAAGAATCTCGCACGATCCTACGCGAGCTTGGCGTGCCGACCGAGCTTGGCACCGATACCGCATGGACCTTCGAGCCGCTACCGCCGGAATATGGCCGGAAAGTCCTGTCCGAGGCAGGTTGGGATGGCAAGCGGCCCGTACTGATTGTTTGCCCCATCAATCCTTTCTGGTGGCCGGTCAAGCCTTCACTTGTGAAATACGCGGCGCGCGCCACCACTGGTGCTTACAAAGACAGTCACTTCCGCACGGTTTATTTTCATAAGTCAGGCGCCGACGTGGACGCTGCCTTCGAGCGCTATCTGACTGCGATCGTGCGCGCCGTTGATGCATTTCGCCAGCGGCGGCCCGTTTTTACAGCCTTGGTCGCGACCGAGGCATTGGACACGCGTGCCTGCCAGCGCATTTCCGAAAAACTCGGCGGGGTGCCTGTTTTCAGTTCCGAGCAGTACGATATGTATCAGATGGTAAGCATTCTCCGCGCTGGACATATGATGGCTTCATCTCGGTTTCACGGAATTGTGACTTCCATGCCGGCGCTGGTGCCGTCGGCTGGAATCACGATGGATGAGCGGATCCGCAACTTGATGAAAGACCGTGGTCACGAAGATCTGCTCATGAATGTGGACGATGATGACCTTGAACCAAAACTGCTGATTGCACTCGAGAAGCTTGCGACTGAAGGCGAAAGAATCGCCGATGGCATCGGCCGGACTGTGGTGAAGAACCTCAAATTGATGGCCCGCATGGGCGTGTATTTCGAAGAAGAGCTACGGCGCCGTTATCCAGACTTCCCAACCCGGAAAGGCCAATGGAGCTGGGAAGATTATCTGCCGCCCGTGGATGAAGGTCTGAGACGGCTGATGGGAATGTACGGTTAGCCGCATCGGGTGATTGGTTCAGGCATATTCCCGTGAAAACGTCTGCCAGCTTTTGGACGGTCTAGATACGGGTATTCAGGGTGTGAAAATCAGCCCCGGAGGGGCGAACGAGCTTAGCCCAGCGCTTCAGCGTTGGGAAAGCAGATAACCGCGCTGAAGTCCCGTTGGGACGAACGAACTCTGGATTCGAACATTCAAGAAATGAGTTTCCTTAACCAAATCTTTACCAGCCTGGACGCAGCAGCCGAGCAAATCTTGCTGACTGAACCCCGCGATTCTGGTTCAATCACCGTGACTGGGAGCGACCTCCTTCGCATGATCGCGCAGGCCCGTACTTTTCTTGCGTCCAAAAATCTCAAAAAAGGCGATCGCTGCGCGCTCCTCGCTCCGAACAGCATTGCGTGGGTCGCGATGGACCTCGCCATCATGGCCGAAGGCCTGATCGTCGTGCCTCTTTACTCACGCCAGGCGCCGCAGGAACTGGTCGCGATGATGAAGGATTGTTCGCCGTCACTGATCGTGTGCGGTGACGCATCACTTCGGGAGGGGACTGCTCAAAACTGGTCTGAAGCTCCGCCGCAAGCCTTGCCTGAAGACATCTTTGGTAGGTGCGGGACAGAGGCTCAGAAGACATCTTCGTCGTCGCATGACGACAGTGATCCCGTGGCGATCATCTACACGTCTGGCACATCAGGTGAAGCCAAGGGCGTCATTCTGACCGCGGGAAACATCGCGCACGTGCTGGCGTGCACGTCTGGCAGACTCGATCAACTCATGCCGGGCGGCGCTGGGCAGGACAACGTTTTTCACTATCTTCCATTTTGTTTTGCCGGCTCGTGGATCATGCTGCTGACCTGCCTCCTCCGCCAGAGCAAGCTCACGATCAATACCGATCTGACTAAACTGGCCGAGCAAATGCGCGCTGCAGAACCGGATTATTTTCTGAATGTCCCGCAATTGCTCGAACGCATGCGCAAAGGTGTGGATGAACAACTGTGGAAAACCGGCGGTATTCCGCGAGCGATTTACGGGCAGGCCAAAGCGGCCTACGTGCGCCAGAGAGAAGGGAAAAAGTCAATCTCGGACTTCTTTTGGCTTGGGTTTGCCAATGCCATCATCTTCCCGGCGATCCGTAAAAAGATGATCGGCTCCAAGCTCAAAGCTCTCATCTGCGGTTCCGCTCCGCTCAATGTCGAAACTCAGCTCTTTTTTATGATGATCGGCATTCCTGTGCTGCAAGTGTACGGCCTGACCGAAACTACCGCGATCTGCACTATGGATAT
>QHZR01000562.1 GCA_003224755.1 Acidobacteriota bacterium | reverse complement strand
CGAAACCCTCGGCATAGGCCTGCATAATGCCGTATTCGATGCCATTGTGCACCATCTTCACGAAGTGGCCCGCGCCCGAAGGACCGCAATGAATGTAACCTTCCTCGGCGGTGCCACCCAATTTTTCACGCCCAGGCGTACGGGGAATCTCGCCGCGCCCCGGCGCCAGCGTTTTGAAGATAGGGTCAAGTCGCTGCACGGCCTCCTGTGGGCCACCAATCATCATGCAATAGCCCCGGTCTATACCCCAGACGCCGCCACTGGTGCCTACGTCCACGTAATGGATGGCTTTTTCTTTGCACTGCTTGGAACGGCGAATGTCATCTTTGAAATAGGAGTTACCACCGTCGATGATAATGTCACCCGGCTGCATGCAGTGCGCCAGCTCCTGGACCGTCTTCTCGGTCGGACCCCCCGCCGGCACCATGACCCATGCCGCCCGCGGGGGTTTCAGCTTTCTTGTCAGATCGTCGAGTGAGTTGGCTCCGACGGCGCCTTCGCCGGCCAGCTGCTTCACGGCCTCCGGGCTCAGGTCCGAGACTACCAACTGGTGACCGCTGCGCATGAGCCGGCGCGTCATATTAGCTCCCATCCTGCCTAGACCTACCATTCCCAGTTGCATGCATGCACTCCTCTTTAGAATCGGCCTCTTGAGAATTGGCCTCTTGGCTCTGTGAAGTCGGCGGAATGCCGGCGCTACATGACAACCTAATTTGTCGCCTGTTTCACCGCTGCTTGTAGTGTGGATAGACCCGCTTGCAAGTCAGCACCAAGATGAACTCGCAATGCTCGACGATTACGCTCCGCCAGCACCTGGAAATCTCCGCGCGCCTGCGCCGCTTTGACTACTCCGAACGTGTATTTTTGTCCGGGCACTGGCAGATCTTGCGCGTCATCGCAGGTCAATTGCAGGAACACTCCCGTGTTCGGACCACCCTTGTACGCCTGTCCAGTTGAGTGCAGGAATCGCGGACCAAAGCCCAAACATGTCGCGATCCGCTTTTGGTTGCGCACTGCATGACGTATGGCCTGCAGTTTCTCCTCGTGCTCCTCGTTCATCTCAACGTAGGCCAGCAGGGCGAAATAGTCCCCGGCACGCAAGCGGTCCAAATGCGCCCGCAGATACCCGACAAGCGACTTGTCATTGCCGGCCGCGTTGCCCAGTTCCGCGGTGTTCTTCTCGTCAGTAAAAAGCTTGATTCCTTTGTCGTCGAGGATGGGCTTTTCCGAGGGAAGGGAACCAGTCTTTTCGTATTCCGCAGTCAGATTGCGCGTGACCACTTTGCTGGCTTCGACATCCGGCTGATTGAATGCATTGATACCGATAATTGACCCGGCTACAGCGGTTGCGATTTCCCAGCGGAAAAACTCCTGGCCGAGATCGTAAGTGTCGGCCAGCGAAATGCGGACTACGGGATGTCCAGCTTTCTCGAGAGCAGCGAGCTTAGCATCTTGTCCCCGATCAGGCGCCGATTCCAGACGAACATAGGCGAAGACGCGGTCATTGCCGTAGACGTCTGGCGATCCTAATTCTTCGCGATCCACGGGAATGATGCCTTTGCCCTGCTTACCAGTGGACTCGGCCAGCAACTGTTCCAGCCATGCTCCGAGATCGGAAATTCCCGGCGAAGCGACGATCGTGACCTTGTCTCGACCCCCCTTGGCCGCCGTACCGAGAATTATCCCAAGCACCACGCCTGGATTCTGCTCGACCGGCACACAGGACATGCAGGCCTGAACCATTTCCTCGCTGCGATCAAGAAACCTCTGTGTGTCCAGACCCATCACGGCTGCAGGCACCATGCCGAAATTCGACAGCGCCGAGTAACGCCCGCCAATGCTGGGCAAGCCGTAAAAAATGTTCCGGAAACGATCAGCTTCGGCGACGTGCTGCATCTTTGATCCGGGATCGGTGATGGCAATAAAGCGGCTCCCTGCTTTCTCGGCGCCCAAGACCCGCTTTACGCGGTCGAAGAAATACTGTTTGAAAATGTTGGGTTCGAGAGTGCTGCCCGATTTGCTGGACACGATGAACAGCGTCTTCGCCAAATCGACCTTGTTCTCGAAAGCCTTGACTTGCGCCGGATCGGTGGAATCGAGCACATGCAATTCTGGAAAGCCAGCGATCTTGCCAAAGGTTTTCGTCAAAACCTCTGGGCCGAGGCTCGATCCCCCCATGCCTAAAAGCAGCACATGAGTAAAGCCCTCGTTCTTGACATCTTCCGCGATGCCCCGCAAATTCTGGCTCTGGGTAATCTGATCTTCTGTGATGGCCAGCCATCCCAGCCAGTTTGCCTCGTCGGTGCCTGTCCACAGGGAGGCATCGCGTTGCCACAACCGGCGTACTTTGCCATTCGCCCGCCAATCCTCAATTGCTGTCTTGACCGAGGAAGCCAGTGATTGCGGCAGCGTGTAAGTCTGTTGATTCACCTTGGG
>QHZR01000558.1 GCA_003224755.1 Acidobacteriota bacterium | reverse complement strand
TCCGCCATGCAGACCGACATGGAGCGTGGCCAGCAAGGTGAACAGATGAGACTTCTCAACCCGGCGAACCTGCCCGATGCCCCGAGCTTCCCCAATCGCTGGCTGTTTACCGGTGGCGGATTAGGCGCCGGGTTGGCCATCGGCCTGGCTCTGGCGTTGTGGATGGAACTGCGTGACAAGTCAATTCGCACCGAGCAGGACGTTTTGGCGGCGATGGAGTTGCCCATGCTGGTTTCCCTGCCTTGGGTGAACCCAGACTCGGTCGCGCGGAACGGAAATGGCAGGTTCAGAATTCGAGCTAAACCATCTGATGAAAAAGAGCGGACGGTAGACGTCTAACACTCAATGTACAAGGAATTTTTCGGGCTTCGAGCCAATCCGTTCAATGTCAATCCCGACCCACGTTATCTGTTTCTGACGCGGCACACGGAAGAAGCGCTGGCCTGCTTGACGTATGGCATCCAGAGCCGTAAGGGCTTTGTGTTATTGAGCGGCGAAGTGGGGACCGGCAAGACGACGCTCATCAACAAGCTCCTGGAATGGCTTCGGCTGCAACAGGTGGCGACCGCGTTCATCTTTAACTCGCGGATGAATGTGCCGCAGTTTATGGATTACATGATGGCGGATTTCGGCATTGCATGCGACTCAAGGTCCAAGAGCCAGATTCTTCTTCGGCTCTACAACTGGTTGCTGGACCGCTATCGCGCTGGAGAAACGGCAGTGCTGATTGTGGACGAGGCCCAGAACCTATCCGATGAAGTTCTGGAAGAGATTCGCTTGATGACGAATCTGGAAACCTTCACCGAGAAACTTTTACAGATTGTTCTGGTCGGCCAGCCAGAATTGGAACAGAAACTCAAGCAGCCCCAGTTGCGGCAATTGCGTCAAAGGCTGACGCTGCGCGCCAAAACGCATCCGTTGTCGCTTGAAGAGACCAAGGCTTACGTAAGCCAGCGGCTGCGTATTGCGGGATCGAGTGGACGGCAGATTTTTGATCCTGAAGCATTGATGGCTATCCATCGTTATTCGAACGGGATTCCACGTGTGGTGAACCTGATCTGCGAGCACTGCCTGGTGAGCGCATTCGTGGATCAGCAGAACACGGTGGGCGCCGAAATGGTGGATGCCGTGGCCCGCGACTTCGACCTGGGTGACGACACGACATCCCAGGTTTTAACTACGCCGCCGCAGGCGAATTCTGCGGAAAAGTTCGATTTGGTCGAAGCATTGAGGACTTTGGCGACTCTGGCTGACCGATTGCGCCACTCAGACCAAGAGCTCGCCAAAGAAAGGAAATTATGAGCCGAATTCACGAAGCCTTAAAAAAAGCGGAAGAACAGCGTGCTGCATCGCAGGGTGGGAATATCGAGCCGGCCTCTATCTCAGAGATGGTAAATGAGTCCGCAGCAACGGCAGTCGCGCCAGCCGTCGAGCACACGCCGTCAGCAGTCTCAGCGGTGCCATCATTTTCCTCGCCGTTCACATTCGACACGCTGCTGGCGAGCTGCGCCCAAGCTCGCTGGTCGCCCGATTCGAAGACCATGTTGTTCTTCAATTCCGATGACGAGCAGGGTTACGGGATGGAGGAATTCCGCACTCTGCGCTCCCGTCTATACCAGATGCGCGAGAAGCAGTCCTTGAAGAAGGTTCTGGTAACCAGTTCGCTGCCCAAGGAGGGCAAGAGCTTCGTAGCTGCTAACTTGGCACAGGTCATGGTGCGGCAGCAAGGGCGGCGGGCGTTGCTGATTGATGGCGACCTACGCGGACCCCGCCTGCATCAGGTGTTGGGAACAGCTTCCAGTCCTGGTCTCTCCGAGTATCTCTTGGGTGAGGTGGATGAGTTTGGGGCCATTCAGCGCGGCCCCATGGACAATCTTTTCTTTATTCCTTCCGGACGCACGGTTTCGAGTCCGGCGGAACTGGTCGCCAATGGCCGGCTGAAATTCTTGCTCAATCGGATCGAACCGCTGTTCGACTGGATAATCATCGATTCGCCGCCGGCCGTTCCTGTTTCGGATGCCGGCTTACTAGCCAATTATTGCGATGGCGTATTGATTGTGGTGCGTTCCAATGCAACGCCATTTGACATTGCCCGCAAAGCTCGCCAGGAGTTCCGCGATACATCGTTGGTTGGCGTGGTTCTGAATGGCATCGATGTGGGTTCGTCATATACGCAGTATTACTACAGTTCTTATGGCCATCCCAACTCCCAAGGAGACGGCCGGAGGTAGAGCGTGATCCGGCTCTTCAAAGTCTATTATCCGGTTCGCACACTTGTGTTGTTGGCTGGCGAAGCCATCATCGTGTGGATTTCCTTCGTCCTGGGAACGGTATTGCAATACCGTGAAGACAGTTATATCGAGCTGAATTTTGAGTACGGTTACTACA
>QHZR01000561.1 GCA_003224755.1 Acidobacteriota bacterium | reverse complement strand
GAAGGCGCGTCGGTCGTCCAAATCACCTGGCCGGTAATATCTTTCGGCTTGCCGCCATGATTGTAGAAGCCAATCGCTTTATATTGGATGGTGGGCTGGCAGGGCGCGGTGGTGCAATCCACGCCAGTGATGGTTACATTCTGCGGGCTGACCACAATCGAGACCAGACGCTGATCGTTGCCGCAGCTCAAGAGTGCCAGCAATGAAACGCAAAGCGCAGCAATTCCGATGCTCCGAAATACAAAAGCCTTCATTTATCTAAACCCTCCCCTTTGTGGCAGGAATTCTAGCACCGTTGACTAGCTCACCAGGATGTGAATTCGCGCTGGAACCTTTAAAGCAGAGTTCGCCTTCCTCTCCAATTGCATTCTCATTTCCAATGCAGCCAACGTTTTGTGTTGATTTATAGGCATTTACGCGTCCAGAGAAGCTGGCAGAGCAAATTGTTGCGGTTTTGTTTACAAGCGGGAAAGGGTGGTGACAACAAATGTACTCAGGAGCAAAATCGAGGCGGCTAAGTCGCCGCCTCGGCAAAGACGATTAGCTACGACTTTAGTTGAGACAGCTCTTTTCTCACATCGTCCGCGTCGGGATATTTAGGATCGATCTTTAGGACGCGTTCCAGGTGTTGCTTAGCGAGTGCGGGTTGTTCAGATTTGGCGTAGGCGAGCCCAAGATGGTAGTGATAGAGGGCGCTGTCAGGTTCCTTGTTCTTTGCGGAGAGCTTGATCGCATCCTGGAAGCTCGCAATCGCTGAGCCGTAAATTCCCTTCTGATAGAAGGCCCAACCCAGCGTGTCGGCCACATTGGAGAGCTGTGGCAAACCGCGGCGGGCGGTCTGGGCCAGATCGAGAGCAAGGTCGGGATTGCCGCTGGTCTGAAGCAGCAAATAGGCCAGATTGTTCGATGCAACCGGGTCGTCCCGCTTGATTTGAAGCGCATTTTGATAGGCCGACTTGGCTTGTTCTAAGTCGTGCTTGCTCTCATAAACGCCGCCCATCAGGATGTAGAAATCAGCCTGCTTGGGGTTGTTTTTCAGCCCATCATTGAAGGTTGCGAGCGCCGCGTCCGCGGCACCCTCCGTTGATTGGACTCGTCCCAGCGCAGTGATGGCGTCGGAATTGTGCTTATCGAGTTCGACTGCTTTCTTCAGCGCCGTTTCTGCGCCTTTGTAATCCTTCTTGTTTACGAGCAGCGTACCGAGCAAGTCGTAAAATGTGCTGTTGTTCGGCGACAGGGCAATCTGGGCGTTGGCGGCCGTGATCGCCTTATCGAGTTGTTTTTGTGCGACATAGATATTCAACAGCCCGCGCAGCGCGTCTCCAGAATTCGGATCGTGGTTCAGAGCTTGCTTGTACCAGTTCTCCGCCTCTGAAAATCTCTGCTGCATGGCATTCAAATGGCCCATCTCCAGATAGCCAACCCCGGATTGAGGCGCGATCTGAATAGCCTTACGAGCATCGAGCTCCGCCGCCGGGATTTGTTTGCGACCCATCAGCGAGAATGCCCGCATCGCATAGCCATCCGGAGCCGCCGGCTGCAGACGAATAATGTCGCCGGCCATACGTTCCAATCCGGGCATATCGTTTTTCTGCAGTTCCAAATCTGCAAGTGCGCGATAGGCATCAATCATGTCTGGCCGTAACTGGATTGCTTGCTGCCATTCGGTGCCGGCATGGTCGAGGTCTGCAAGTTGGCTCAAGGCGTTCCCCAACTGATAATGCGCCACCGCCATCCCAGGGTTTCGGCTTACGACCGACTGGAGCGTCTGAACTGCCTCGTTCAGCTTGCCCTGGTGCATCTGTAGCTCTCCTCGATAGACCAGAGCGTCATCGTCCTGCGCTTGCGAGCCGAGGATCTGTTCATTCAGCTTGTTCGCCTCATCCACACGGCCCTTCAGAATTAACAGCTGTATGTAATTCTTTTTGACTTTCAAGTCTTTGGGATGGTCGTTATAAATCGAAGAATATTCGGCGACGGCGCGATCAAGATCGCCTATCAGAAAGTAATAGTCGCCCAGCAGGACGTACGCGGACGGATCGTCTGGCAGTTCGCGCTTAACCTGTTTCATGTACTGTTCCGCGTCTGCCTGTTTTCCCTGCGCGATGTACAACTTGCTCAGTGCGATACGTGGCTCTGCGTCCTTCGGATTCTCCGCAATTACCTGCTGGACCTGCTGTTCCGCGTCAGAATAGCGTCCCCGTGCCTGATAAAAAGCTGCAAGTGCAAGTCGAGGGTTCGCTGCCGTCGCTTTAAGGTCGATGGCTTTCTTGTAATTAGGTTCTGCGGCGTCAGGCAAG
>QHZR01000560.1 GCA_003224755.1 Acidobacteriota bacterium | reverse complement strand
ACTGGCCGATTCCCAAGAATGCAACCATAGCTATGATGGTTTGCCGCATTGTGATGTCTGATCGCAATTGCGGCCAGACACGTTGCGCGCTTAATCAATTGAAATTCGCGGGCGGAGGGGCGGCGCTGCTCGCAACTGTACATCTCCAGGGATCCAAGCAGTTCGTCATTCTCGGCAACAACACCTGAGGAACAAAAAGCATGCAAACCAAAAAGCGCTGCGATCCGGGCGATTGCGGCATGGTCGGTGACATCGTCGCCCGGCAGGGAAATGAGCGAAACCATGTTGCCAATCTGAGAATTAATAGCGCTGCAGATTCTATCGAGAATTTCCAAAAGGGGCGTACGGGCAGGAATCGATTGAAGAAGCTGTTCTTCAGCTCTCATTAAATACTGGATTTTGTCGTCAGAACTACGACGCAGCCTGAGTATTTGTGACCTAGCGTGAGCGGGAATGATATTCATTCATCGGAGGCCTTCCTTTGCAGGCCGCGTTCATATCAAATTGACGCTCCCGATTACGACGCCTGGGGATTCAAATGTGGCAAGAACAACTAAGAGACGCGGGCAGCTTTTGCCTGCTTGCGTTTCATGGCATAAAGAGCCTTGTCCGCTGCGTGGAGTAGGGTTCCGATAGTATCGGCATCCATTGGATAACTGACAACTCCCACGCTAACGGAAAGCCTTGGCTCTTCTGCGTCTTTCGCAACGAGACCGCAAATCCGGTGTCCCACCATTGTCGCGGCAGCTACGCCGGTCTCCGGCAGGAGCAGAGCAAACTCGTCCCCGCCTTGGCGCGCAGCGGTGTCTACCGACCGGCAGCAGTCTGCCAAGATGTGCGCCAGCCTGCAGAGCGCCCGGTCTCCCGCTAGATGACCATATCGGTCGTTGATCTTTTTCAATCCATCGAGGTCCAGCAATACCAGAGAGAATTCCCGCATGGTGCGTTTGGATCGGCAGATCTCCGCGTGCAGCGCATCGAAAAGATGGCGGTGATTGGCCAAGCCGGTCAGTGAATCGCTCGATGCCTGGTGGCGCAGTTGCTCTTCTAGCGTCCGCTGCTCCGTGACATCAACAGCGATGATTTCATGCCCAACACAATCTCCGCGGTCGTCATAGACACCCCGTCCGCTCAGCTTGACTTTCAGAGTCGTGCCGTTTTTCCGCTTCCACTCCACCTCGATAGGGTTAGTTCGCATGTTCTCGGAGGAGCGCTCCGTCAATGCTGAGCCCGTACCGAGATCAAAGACGCCGTCCGACGGGTGATTTGCCGCCAGGAGTTCTTCTTTGGTTGCGTAGCCAAGCATGGCTACCAGGGCTTGATTGACGCTGAGAAACTTTCCTTGAGCATCGCACCGGCATACTCCGTAGGCGGGATTGTCCACCAGCGCGTGATACAACGATTGCGAATGCTTCAAGGCCTTCCCGGCCTCTTCCAGCTCCGCACGCAGTTTCTTTTCGTTCAGGGCGCGACGAACGGCCATGGGCAGTTGCGCGATATGCTCTCCCTCAACGTAATCGAAGGCGCCATGAGCGGTTAATTCCGCGATGGATTCTTTTCCCTTGGAGGTGGTCACGAAGAGAAGGGGAACTTCCTCCACCGTCTGACGAAGGGATTGCAAGCCCTGCGATCCTTTCCAACTGGGGCTGGGGTACTCGGCGACGACGACATCATAAGACTCGGAGCGGAGCTGTTCCGTACACTGTGCTAAGTTCAAGGCGATATCGGCACTGACGGTGAATCGTGCTTTCTTGAGTTCTTGCAAACAACTTTCCACCGTGTCTGCATCTCGGTGGATGAAAAGAATGCGAAGAGGAGGGGATTTGCCCTCTGTGCCCTCAGGTCGGAAACCTATCTGATCAGCCTGGACATTGTTCTGAGTCAGGCTAGACATCGAAACACTCCCAGGGAACCACCGAAGCCGGCCATAAAGACGACATGGCACGAGCCGCTTAGGAAGCGGCCAGGAAGTGGACCCCTTCATGGCCATCCTATGTAGGTAAGAAAGCAGCGTCTGTCACGTTTGAGACGGTTACGCTACTAGGTAATGCACAGCAGACCGTGGGCAACCAGCGAGAAACGAGAGGCAATTCGGGATCCCCGCGTTCAAAACGTGACCTCAGCAGCCTTCCCTATGACAAAAGATTGCCTGGCAATTGGGGTTTCGCATCAAGCGTAGTGAACAGGAGAAAGGCCCCCTGTGACGTGCCTAGCGATTCTTCGCGACCTGCACAACGCCAAATCCGAACTCCGCTTTCAAATGTGCGGTCTTATCCCCAATTGCCCAAAATGAAATCTCATCTTTAAACTTTGGAACGGTCTACGCTTTATCTTGGCGGCGCGTCGTGGAGGACGACAGTCAGGAGGGAATTGTGGACCTGAAGTCCTCCATTGTAACGAACGAAGCCCAGTTTCCTGAATTTATTCATGAAGAGATTGACCCGCTGGCGCGTCGTGCCGACCATTTCCGCCAGCATCTCCTGGGAT
>QHZR01000559.1 GCA_003224755.1 Acidobacteriota bacterium | reverse complement strand
ATTCGTTTGCACTAATCCTGGCGCGCAGCAGGTTCGGGATGGCAATCGCGGCGATGATCAGGATGATCGCGACCACGATCAGCAACTCGATTAATGAAAAACCCTTCTGTTTACGCATTTTCGTTTTGTCCTCTTCTTGATATTGAATCTCGGTCTCAGCGACCCGATGCCGATATATTCGCACTTACCCCGCCATTGCCGTTAATTACCAAAGTGAGCGAGATTTTGCAGGCCACACACCGCATTTTCATAGACTTACATTGAAAAATGCCGTTTTCACATCTGCCGGTTCGTGCCGCAGTGTCACATTCTGTCATTTGCGCTGACAGTTTGTGTCAGTTTGGGAGGCGAACACAGGCCTCCAAGTTGGGAACGACCATCCAACAAACTCTTGCAGGGGGTCACACCAGGAAACTGCCGGAAAAGTCACCACGGGAACTTCGTTAACTATTCTAACACTGTTCGGACTGCACTGTAAGCCTTGCGATCAGGTCCTTCCTTAGCTCATAGCCCGTGCCAGGCACGTCTTTTATCGGAATCGTGCCATGAGCGGACACCTCGATTTCCGGCTCAACAATGTCTTCCGTCCAGTATCGCTGCGACGCGGAAACATCCCCGGGAAGCCGGAAGTTCGGCAACGTGGAGAGCGCCACATTATGCGCGCGCCCGACTCCGGTTTCGAGCATGCCTCCGCACCAGACGGGAATATCGTGTCGCTGGCATAGATCATGGAGTGCGATCGCTTCTGTGAATCCGCCAACCCGCCCGACCTTGATATTGATGATTCGGCAAGCGCCGAGCTCGATGGCCTCTTCCGCGTCGCGTTTATGGCGAATGGATTCATCCAGGCAAATCGAAGTCTTCAGTTCGGGCTGCAGCTTTGAATGTTGAAAGATGTCGTCATCCCAAAGCGGCTGCTCAATCATGAGGAGATTGAAATCGTCGAACTTGCGCAAGTGCTCAAGGTCGTGCGGCCGGTATGCAGAATTGGCGTCGCAGCTTAGCAGAATGCCGGGCCACTGCCGGCGGATTTTCGCAAGGACTTCCAGGTCCCAGCCCGGCTTCACCTTTATCTTGATCCGCTGATAGCCTGCCGCGAGTTCCGTTTCAATCTTCTTGATCAGCTGATCGTGCGAATCCTGAATGCCGATGGAAACGCCGCATGTGATCTCTTTTTGCGTGCCGCCGAGCAGTTTCCAGAGTGGCAGCTGCTTTTGCTGCGCTTCAGCGTCCCACAACGCGTTTTCGAGCGCGGCCTTGGCCATGTTGTGACCCCGCACTTTTGACATCAGGGTGGCGGCCTCCGTCGCTTGCCCGAGATGTTTTCCAACGAGAGCCGGGGCAAGAAAATCGCGGATCGTTGCCCACGCAGTATCAATCCATTCATAGCTGAAGAATGGACCCTCTCCGGCCACGCATTCCGCCCAGCCCTCAACTCCTTCGCAATGCACCGTCACTAGAAGCACGCGTCGGCTAGTGGTGCGCCCGAAGCTGGTCTCGAAGAAATGCTTCAGCGGCAGCTGCAGTTCCCGGAGTGTAATGGCTTCAATCTTCATTGAGCACTTTCTGCTTCAAATCGCTTGGCCTGCTGCCACATCGCCTCGAGTTCCTCCATGCCGGCGCCCTGAGGAGTGCGTCCGCTGTTGCGAAGCTGTTCTTCCATCCATTGGAAACGCCGTTTAAACTTTCGGTTAGTTTTCTTCAACGCCGATTCAGGATCAAGGGAAAGATACCGCGAGATGTTAACCAGAACGAAAAACAGATCCCCTACTTCTTCTTCGAGGCGATGCCGCAATGCTTCAGGCACCTGCGACTTACCTGAACCGGCAACTCCCTGGCCCTTGGGTGTTGGCGGGCAGGGAAGTTGACGTAACTCATCTTTCAGCTCCTCGGCCTCTTCTTCCAGCTTCTCGAACAGCCCCCCGATCTCCGGCCAATCGAATCCGACGTGCGCCGCCCGGGAGCTAAGCTTGTGCGCCTCAAGGAGCGCCGGCATCGCGGACGAAACCCCAGCCAACACTGATTCCGGATTCGCCGGCTCCGCGGATCTTCCCCCGCCTGCTTGCAGTCGCTTTCTCTTCTCCTCCGCCTTAAGCGCTTCCCAATTACGCAGTACGTCGGCGGAAGTCTCGGCGGTGACTTCACCAAACACATGCGGATGACGATGGATCAGCTTGCTTGACAGCCGATCGAGCACATCGTCAATCGAGAACCGGCGCTCTTCCTGCGCCATTTGCGAATAGAACAGCACTTGCAGCAGTAGATCTCCAAGTTCGTCGCGCAGTTCGTCCCAATCGCGATTGTCTATCGCTTCGAGGACTTCGTAGGTCTCTTCCAACGTATAGGGCTTGATGGAATCGAAGGTCTGCTCGCGGTCCCATGGACATCCGCCCGGCCCGCGCAATTTGGCCATGATGGAAACGGCGCGCTCAAAATGTTCACCAGTGGTGGGCATGATTGAGACTGTAAACGACAGT
>QHZR01000575.1 GCA_003224755.1 Acidobacteriota bacterium | reverse complement strand
GTGCCGCCGAAAACGCAGTCCGGCGTGCCATCGAATTGGACCCTCACAACACCTTTGCCCTACAAGGGCGGGCTTGTTGCCTCATGGCAAGGGGGCGCGCGGAAGAGGCCGTAGCTGAAATCCTCCACGCCGTCCAGCTCGAGCCGCTTACGATGGTTCTTCAATGGACAGCTGCCGTTTGCCACTACTTTGCGCGTCAATATGACCAGGCCATCGGCCTATCCCAAAAGAGCCTTGAACTGGATCCTACATTTACACCCGTGCATTTTACGCTTGGGTGCGCTTTCGTCAAAAAGGGAATGTATGGGCCGGCAGTGAACGAATTGGAGGAGGCGGTCGAGATCAGCCGCCGGGAGCCGTTTTATCTCGGCACACTTGGACATATCTATGGCGCCGTTGGAAGAAGGGAGGACGCCCTGAAGATCGTCCGCGAATTGGAAGAGCTCTCGAAGCAACGCCACGTCTCTCCTTTTTGGACTGGATTGATTTACACGGCGCTCTGCGAGAAAGATGATGCCTTCCTTTGGCTGGAACGTGCGCGGCAGGAACACGCGCCTTGGATGGCATATCTTAAAGCGACTCCTTGGTGGGACAATCTGCGCTCGGATCCGCGCTATTATAGTCTGCTCCAGCGCATGAATATTCCAATCTAATCCGACGGTAACGCCATTCGGATGCAGGAAGCGCTTGCACTGGTTTGGGCTGGCAATCGCTGAAGTATAAAAAGGCGGTCCAACTCGCAGCACGTTCGATGTTCGTTGCGTTGCTCGGACTGACAGAGGCCATTTCGGAGCAGCAGCGTGCCCTGGAAATTTCCGGCGGAGCTCCGCTCTTTATCGCCGAACTGGCGGATTCCTGCGCGGCGGCGGGAGCGAAGCGCTCATTTATGCCGGCTTAAACGACAATGACGCAGCGTTCCGCTGGCTTGAGGTTGCGCACGAGGGGAGATCCCCCAAGTCTCGCTTTCATAAAAGTAGATCCTTAGATAGTCTGCGCTCCGATCCACGCTTCCAGCATTTGCTGCGACAAATGAATTTCCCATCGTAGGTTGCGACTGCGGGCTGTTCGCAAGCTTAAGTATTTTCGCGACACAATTTGGTGAACTCCCATTGCGCCTTACACGATTGACGAGCAGACGATGCATTCGTTCTTTGGATCGAGACGAATTCCAGCGGTACACCACACCCATCCTCCCACCGCCGAGCTTCTCGATGACGCGGTAATGCGAGATGGTTTGGCCGATCAAGCCGGACGGAGTTGCCATTTGTGAGAATGTTAGGTCGGAAGCTCACGAAGGTCAATCGCAACGCTATCAATTCACGAAAACGCAAAGGGCAGTTGAACGGATTGAATGCAGCATCGCAGCTTTCGCGGGGACGTACAAGGCAGGATCATCCAGGCCACGCCGGAAAATGTCAGCAGCAGCTCGTGCGCGAATCTCCGCTGCTCAAAAAGCGCGTTGGGCAAAGACTAAAGGCCAGAAGGTGTTTCCATCGCTCCCAAGCGTCACATCTCAGCAGCGGGTCTGGCGCGAATCAGAGCGGCAACTAAGGCGAGATGGGCGAAGGTCAGGAAGCAGCAGAGTTGATATACCAAATCGCCATTTGGACTCACCTGTAACAGCACAGGGTGGGCTTTTTCACTTCAATTGATCTATAAATCTATTAAGATTCTGAGTCCGCTGATTCAGTCCGTGCCACAGCGGGAGCATCTCTTGGCGAACACCCCCAGGCGTAAGAGGGTCTGGATGAGTCAACAGAAATTGATTCAGATACGATGAATCGAGGTTTTGCCTTAAGTATTGCTGAACATCTCCAAACCAACCCTGCGCCTCTGCTTCAAGCTCTTTTTCAGGCACATCTGTTGCACAGCGGTCGCGTAGGTCCATGCCGCGCTGCATATAATTGCCAAGGGCTTCTCTAATACGTTTCTTCTCTCCGACATCCTGAATCGGTTGTCCATTCACTTCAACTTTGAGAGGAATCTTTCGCAAATCCTGAGCGATGCCTTCGCGAGTGGCTCTTCCAGAGGATTGAATAATAATTGCCAAATCCCGTTCCGCTTGTTGGCGGCGACTGCTCTCGCCTTGTACCTCTTGATTGGCGTTCTGGGCTTCTGTTCTTGCTGCTTTCACATCCTGTCGAAGGGCCTCGATCTGGTTGGCTGCGCTGCGTTGGGAGTTTCGTCCGCGTATGCCCTGTGTCGACACGAGCGAAACTGCTACGACACCACAGACGAAAAATCCGGCTTTGTACCAGAATCGAGCATGAGATGACTCATTTGGAGGATGTAAGGTTACATGCACTCCAAGGTACGCCATAGCAATCGAGACAACAGTGAGAGCAGTGGAAATAACGATATCCATAATCAGCCCGTCCTCGGCG
>QHZR01000574.1 GCA_003224755.1 Acidobacteriota bacterium | reverse complement strand
TATGACTTCGAACGCAACTTCACCAGTACCTTCAACAATGGTGTCAGCACCCAATTTGTGACCACCCGGGTGCGCCCGCTGACCGGATTGTTCGGCCCGAAGTTCCAGACCCCCGGCCCGTTCAAATTTTTCGTGACGGGTAAGGTTGGATTTATTAACTTCACGAGAACAAATGCCGCGGTAACCCCCGGCACGGTTGGCAACGCCATTTCCGGCGTCGGCAATGGTGGCACGCACTTGGCCGTATATCCGGGTGCCGGCTTTGAGGGCTTCTGGGGACCTTTCGGTCTGCGGCTGGAAGCGGGAGACGAAGTTTTCTTCAACAACGGAACATTCAACAACCTGAAAGTCAGTTTCGGACCGCAACTCCGATTCTAAGGTTTCGGTTCGGGCTTTTGGATTTTTGGAACGACGGGCGTTTCGCCCGTCGTTTTCTTTTGCGTGAAGCCTAAAGCCTGAATGCCCAAAGCCCAAAGCCCAACACCCTACTGCAGCTCCACCTGCATCTTCTTCTTGTCGCAATTTACTCGCAGCACATGTTTGGAACCCGGCTCCAGTTCGGTTTCCAGCGTTTCTATTTGGTCGTAGGTGTTTGTCGGCGAAACGACCCTGACCTGCAGATAGTGTTTTCCCGGCGCGAATTGAAAACTTGTGATTTGATTCATCTCCACTGCGCGCAGCAGTGGATGCCTCGTGTCAGCATCGCGCAGGTCCTGATCGAAAACAAGCTCATCGTCAAACCAAACTGATGCTCTCGCGCCGTTGAAGTGATGTTGAATCTCTACCTGCACTTTCGAATTTTCGGGCGCGAGCGGGGCAGTGTCCTGTACAGGCTCCTTTGTCTTCCGCTTTTTGTGCGCAGCCGGTTTTGGAATAGTTGAAACAGGCGGGGCCGGATTGGTTGCGTGAATAGGCGCGGGACGCATTTCCGAAACAACCGCGGGTGGAAGGGAACTGTTGTGGGTTCGACTCACGCGCCATCCCAATACCGCGATGGCAAGCACCGCGCTGAAAATCACGGCTGAGCTAAACCTGCGATATGGCTCCAATCGGGATTGTGCTGCGTTCGCCGTCCGCAGGTCTTTTGCGATTACCCGCGCGAAGAAGCTGGTGGCCTCCGCGAATGATTGGTCGCCTTCGCGAAATTCTTGCAGATCGCGTGAGAATTCAGCCCCGCTCTGGTAGCGATCGTCGGGATCTTTCGCAATGGCGCGAGAAATAATTGCGTCTAGTGCCGGCGGCACTTCATGCTGGAACGTGGTCACCGGCACCGGTTCCACATTCATCACTTTAAAACACACCGTCTGCGCGCTGTTTCCCTGGAAAGGCCGAAATCCAGTGATCATGCTGTAGAGAATCACACCCAGCGAGAACAAATCCGACCGCGCATCGGCCGGTTTGCCCAGCATTTGCTCCGGCGCCATATAGGCAGGGCTGCCGACGACCTGTCCCGTCTGAGTTACAACTTCCTGGTTCAGGCGGGCAACGCCAAAATCCGCAATTTTTGCATGGCCCTCTTTGGTGACTAGAATGTTGGCCGGCTTGATGTCGCGATGGATCACACCTTGCGAGTGCGCGCAGTCGAGGGCCTCGGCAATCTCTTGCGCAAACTGCACTGCCGCGTGCAGCGGCAATTTGCCGTTTGCCTCCGACAAGATCTTGCTCAGGGCCTTTCCCGCGACGTACTCCATCACCAGATATGGTTCGTGAGTGTCGGGATCTTCTGCTGCGTCGAAGATGGTTACAATTCCGGGGTGCGAGAGCCGCCCGGCTGCCCGCGCTTCCTGCGCAAAGCGTTCACGGTACTCTCTCTCGTCGCCTGCATCCTGGCCGGCAAGGGAAATGGTCTTGATTGCGACATCGCGGTGGATCTTGGGGTCAAACGCTCGATACACCACTCCCATGGCACCGCGGCCGATTTCGGCCTCGATCTGATACCGGCCCAGAGACTGCAGGACGGGAGTTCTCACCGGTAGCTGAATGTTAAGTTTTTCTGTGGGCGGAGTCAGTAGGAAAGGGTATTCACCCTGATTACCGCAGTAACCGTAACAGGTCACGCGTGACTAGTCGAATCCGGAAAGTGTGGGGACAGCCCTCGGCTGTCCGGGCGAGCTTGCTCGCCATTGCCTGCGATCTTGAAAACTCCCTCACTCGCCCGGCCTTTTCCTGAACTCTACCTTCGCTCCCTTCGGCGGGAGGCTGAACGGAAACTCGACGACATAGTTTTCTACCGGAAAACGCAGCACGAACTCTTCCGGCTTTCGCCACGGGCCAATCCATTTATCTTTTATGCTGAAAAAAACCCATCCGCTGGCCGACGAATTGGACGCATCCA
>QHZR01000567.1:439-2945 GCA_003224755.1 Acidobacteriota bacterium | reverse complement strand
GGTGGTAAAGCACAGCGGCTCGTTCATAGAAGCCGCAAGTATGCCATGAATCACAAAACCCAAACTTCTGAAAATCGAGATGGTGGCAAAGCTCGTGGCATAGGGTGCTCAAGAATGTTCCGAAGGACGTTATTTCCTTCCGCACCGCTGTCCGCATCCAGACCCGGATCAGCATAGTTTCGGGGCTGTAGTCTCCGAAAAGCTCGGTGCTCCACCTTTCGCGGACTCGGCGCGGCCTTGCTGCAAGCACGCGGATGTCACAGGCAGGGAGTTTGTAGAACTCCGATGCGGCATTCAGAAATTGAACGCAGGCACGTCGGACGCCTGTGCTTTGCCCAACCTTCATCGCCGACTTAATGAATTCAGTGATCGAAGGCAGCTGCCCGTCCTGCGGCAGGTTGAGAGTCTTGATCCGGTCGCTTTCCAGAAAACTTGCGCGGTTCTTGCGCGGTAGGGCGTCGGTTAGCATCGCTTCCATACCTCGGACTTCTTGTTAGACTGGCTCTAATATCTTTCGCGTCGATTTGTTGACCAACTCATCCCAACCGAATCGAGAATAGGAACAAAAGGAACCAGTGTCGGCAATTGTGCGTATGTTACTCGCAGCCGGAATGAGGAATGGGAATTCCAGTTAAGTTGGGTATGAAACAAAACGTCGTTCACAGAGTTGCCTCGATTTGTTTCCTTGCCGTTTGTACGTTAGCTCCTCTGCGAGCCCAGAAGGCCCCGATCCTCGCACAAGCACCGACAATTCGAGTGCAATCTTCTCTGGTGCTGGTCGATGTCATCACTCAGGATCGCAAGAGTGGGCTGCCCATACGAGACTTCAAGAAGGAAAACTTTCGCCTCTTCGACAATCGGCGGGAAGTCCCGATCACCACATTCGACGCCGGGGCGCGGCACGACACTCGGGCCATCACTCTTTGGCTTGTCGTGATCTGCAACGAAGGCGGACTGCCAAAACTTGGTGCCTCGGCAGAATTTCTCGGACAGGAATCACTCTTTCGACCCGCACTCAACCATCTGGAAACCCATGACAGCGTCGGAGTTGCCCATTGGTGCGACAACGGTGACACCCAATTGGATTTACTGCCTACAGAAGACCGCGATAAGGCCATCCGACAATTGGCTGAAACGCTCAAGCCTATTCCTTTCGAGGGCGGTACGTCCGCGAGCGATGAGGCTGGAGAACAGGCGTTCCGGAAACTAATTCGGCTCATCATCCGACACGCCTATGAGAGAAATCCGAAGCCATTACCCGTGATCGTATTTCTGCATGGTGACCATACAGGACAGCCGCATGGGGAACTGAACACGCTCGTGGATGATTTTCTGGAAACGTCTGGTATTGTGTTCGGCATTAGGGACTATCGGTCTCCAAACCTGCACTTCATAATCGGTGAGCAGGCTAAAATCATGCACTACATGGCTGAACACACGGGCGGCGAGTATTTTTCTGTCCCTCCCTCAGAGTACGAAAAAGCACTGGACACGATTCTGATGCAATTGCACTTTCGCTATGAACTCGGGTTTATTCCTCCCGCCATCGATGGCAAACGTCACGAGCTTAGAGTCGAGTTGACGAAAGCAGCAAAAGCCGAACACAAGGGGCTTCGCCTGAGATATCGTCCGGAGTACATTCCTGTTCAGGAGGAGCCAGAGTGGGCACACTGATCTCTTCTCTGGTACAGCCGCTGATTCCAAGGCGCTCTCTCTTGCGCAGCTTACCCAATGTTCGATCCAGCCGACCTCAAGGACTTCTTGTCGCTCGTTCAATACCACCCGTCACAACGGCTCATCTTCTGTTTGACTCAGTTCAAGCCTTTCAAACAAGCTTCAGCGACACGCGCAGGAGATCATGGAAGACATCCCGAAGTGCACGAACTCCGAGCCTCTCATTCAGATTGGGGAAGTCAAGCTCTAACCATGCCTGCAATGACTCACAGGTCATCGAATAGCCTGAATTTTTCGAGGTTCGCCATTGCTCTATTGGCGTCAGCTACCATTGCTTTGGCTCAGACCTCCTCGTCGGAATGGAACGTTCCGAAACCGGGGATAAAAGAAGTTCAGCTTCCCTTTGCTTCCTTAAAGCCATCAGCGACGATTAAAGTTGGTGGGACGGCAGACTGGGTTCTGATAACTGACGACGCTGTTTGGGTCGCAGGTACGAAACCCTACGCCGTGCAGCGAATCGATCCGGCAACGAACCGGATCGTTGCTGCTGTACATGTGTCCGGCGAAGCCTGTTCCGGTCTGGCTTCTGGGTTCGGTAGCATTTGGGTTCCACTTTGCGGGGACAAACCTGCGCTCGTTCGGGTTGATGCCGAGAGGAACGGAATCATCGCCACGGTTCCAATCCCGCCAGCAGGGCCAGAGGGTGGGATTGCAGCCAGCACTGATAGCGTTTGGATGGTGACGGACAAGAACGGCACCCTCAACCGGATCGACCCGTCAACGAACCGCGTGCGCCAGAGAATTTCAATCCCTCCCGGCTCCTATAACCCCA
>QHZR01000567.1:0-419 GCA_003224755.1 Acidobacteriota bacterium | reverse complement strand
TGGAAAGCAGCGTCCTCACCGCCGTGGATGCCTCAACTGGCGAAGTGCTGGAGTCGGTAGCTGTCGGGCCGAAGCCTCGGTTTCTCGCTGCTGGCGGGGGTTTTGTTTGGACGCTGAACCAAGGAGACGGAACCGTCAGCCGGGTTGATGAGAAAAGCAGGAAGGTGGCCGCCACGATTAAAGTGGGCGTACCCGGCGCTGGTGGCGACATTGACTACGGAGCGGAATCCGTATGGCCAACGGTCTTTGGCGTTCCGCTTACTCGTATTGATGCCACGTCGAACAAGGTGGTGAGGCAGTGGGTCGGCAATGGCGGGGACTCTTTGCGCTTCGGTTTGACTCAATCTGGCTTACCGACTACAAGAAAGGCTTGCTTTCTCGAATCCCAGAAAAAGAGGTCTTGCAGCACTGAAGAAAAT
>QHZR01000564.1 GCA_003224755.1 Acidobacteriota bacterium | reverse complement strand
ACTGCACAATGACCTCCACGGCATCGCCGCCCTTGCCCTTCAGATCTGGCGAAATCTTCGAATCGTCAGCGAAAGCCGACAAACACATCGCTGCGAGCAGTAGCAAAACACGCTTCATATCCGACCTCCGCCGTTTGTAATGCAACCGCCAGCCCAAAAACGTAAGTTATTGACATGATTAGGGGAGCTTGCATTTCGGGCGGCGGGTTGGGACACTTTGGCTTGCTGAAGGTTCGGACGTGGCCATTTTGTCGCTGTGTACAGTCGCGCGCAGTTGTGATGGTACGCTCAGACCGTCGGCATGAAATCTGCTTGTTGGAGTGAGACCCGTAGGTCATCGTAACGGGACCTTGAGGCCGCGTAGGAAAGGCGCAAATAGATCACATGAATACAACAAAGTACGTCATTCTGGGTGGCGGCATGGTCGCTGGTTACGCGGCCAAGGAAATGGTTGATCGTGGCCTAAAGCCTGGTGAACTAGCGATTGTTTCTGCCGACAGCGCGCTGCCCTACGAACGGCCCCCCCTCTCAAAGAGCTTTCTCTCGGGTAAGGACAACGAGGCAAGTATCCTCATCAATGGCCGTGACTGGTATCGGGAGCATGGGATTGAGATGAGGCTGCGCACTGTCATCGAGCACGTTGATCCCACGGGCAGACGTATTCGAACCGGATCAGGGGAAGAGTTTGAATTCCAGAACCTACTACTGGCTACAGGTGCCAGCGCGCGACAGCTCGATTGCCCTGGAAACCAACTCCACGATGTTTTCTATCTTCGTTCCCTGAAGGATTCCGAGAACATACGTTCGAGAGCTGCAACTGCCAAACAGGCAGTGGTGATAGGCGGCGGGTTTATCGGGATGGAAGTGGCGTCTGTGTTGGCGCAGAAGAAAATTCAGACCACACTGGTCATTCGCGAGGACAGAGTCTGGAGACGTATGTTCACACCAGCGATGTCGGCTTTCTTTGAACGATATTACGTTGCACGCGCCGTGCGGATCGTGAAAAACGGCAACATCGCCGCACTGGAAGGAACGGAAGTAGTGCGCGCTGTGCTTCTGAATGACGGCCAGAAAATCTCTTGCGACATGGTCATTATCGGTGTTGGCGCAGTGCCGGTTACAGAGCCCTTCGAGGGAAACGGCATCGCGATTGATAGCGGTGTTGTCGTGAACGAATATTTGGAAGGCAATTACCCCGGTGTTTACGCCGCGGGGGACGTTGCAAATTATCCCGACCCGATTTTCGGGACGCGCCGTCGCGTTGAGCACTGGGACAATGCTGTTTCTCAGGGCCAGCACTGGGCGCGCGTTATTCTCGGCGATCGCCAACCCTTTGTACACGTTCCGTACTTCTTCTCGGATGTTTTCGATCTGTCATATGAACTCTGGGGCGACTCGGGCGGCTCAACCGAAACGGTTGTTCGTGGCGACCTAAATTCGTCAAGTTTTAGTGTCTGGTGGCTCAAGGATAAGCGCCTGGTCGCAGCATTCGTAATGAAGCGTCCCGATGAAGAGCGACAGATCGCACCTGAGTGGATCAAAGCGGGACAGACAGTTTCATCTGAGAATCTCGGCAACCCAAACAGGTCTGTTCTGGAAGCCATGCAGCGCTAGGCCGCGAACTAAATTCATTCTCGATTTCGCGACTAGTGTCGCTGATTCCCCAACAAAAAGACTTATAGCAAGAACGGATCACGCGGCACATTCCGTTGAACTCTGCCAGTCTGGCGGCGGGTGATCCTTCGACTCGCACAGTGCTTCACTCGGTGAAGCGCTGTACTCGCTCAGCATGGCAGGTTGGAGAGAAGTGGAACTCGGGACAGTTAAACGGGCTGCGGATCTTTTTGTGACCTCAGGGGGTAAAGCCCTCATTGGTTCGAGAGCACATTCGCAGCGCTGAAGCGTTGGGCTACTATCGCAATGCCCATACGGGGCTGGCCTCAGACGAGTGGTGTTTCCCGCTGTTAAAATGAGCTTTAACTTCTATGTTCGAGAATCTCTCCGAAAAACTTCAGCGCGCCTTCAAGACTCTTCGCGGTGAGGCGGTCCTCAATGAAGAAAACATTCAGGAGGCCATGCGCCAGATCCGCCTCGCGCTGCTCGAAGCGGACGTAAACTTCAAAGTCGTCAAGCAGCTCATCGACCAGATCCAGGCCAAAGCCGTCGGCCAGGAGGTAATGACTGCGCTTTCACCCGGCGAGCAGGTGATCAAGATTGTCCGGGACGAACTGGTCGCGGTACTCGGCCAGGAAACTGCCCGGATGAAATTCGCCTCCCAGCCGCCCACCGTCGT
>QHZR01000025.1:15029-20327 GCA_003224755.1 Acidobacteriota bacterium | reverse complement strand
TCTGAGCACGAGAGAGCGGTCTTTGCCTTTTGCCTGACAGCGCTTCCAATACTCGAGTTAGCTCCCGTCGTTTAGGGTTTGCGACGGCAGTCTATTTAACGATTATTGGACTGCTCCCAGCCGCTGCTTCTGCAGGGGTGGTCTTCGATTGCGTTCTATCGTGACAGCATGAGCACGAAATCGCTGGCAAAATTGTCTGACGATTAATGGTCCTCACGCGCGCGTGAGAGAACGTCGCGCCACAACAAAAAACTGGATGTAGTCATGGACCAGGTTGGCCCAGTCCGCCGTGAAACCATTCTCGTGCGCTTTCCGCACCGAATATGGCGTCGGATATCAATCGGTTTGATCGCGGCATCCGCTGCCTTGCTGATTGCTGTTCTTACCGCCAACGTCCAGCGGCCGAATGTCATTCTGGAAGCGACGGAAGAAGAATTTCGCCAGATGGCTGGAAACATCCAGGAAGTCTTTTGGACGATCGATCCCAAGAGCAAGAAGGTTCTATACGTCAATGAAGCCTATGAAGCCATCACAGGTCGCCCCTGCCAGAGCCTGATGGAAAATCCCGACAAGAACAAACGCAGAGCGCCAAGAATGAGCTCGGAATTTGGTCTTTGAAAATGCGGCACGTCAATGCGGAAAATCGTCCGGAAAAATAGCGCTTCCGCACGCCTTGTTAGCAGAGAATCGGCGGGCTTTTTTCGCTCTGGTAAACGCATTTTGCGAGCGCCATTGTTATGCGGCTTTCAAAGGAGAACGACGAGGCTGCAAGTAAGTCTTTTATTATGTGTATATTATCCTGGAAGTCTGGAAAGGGTATTGACAAGGCACGGAGACTCGGCTAAAGCTGTGTACACATAGGTACACAGAGGTACACAACAATGAGCCAGAGTACGCAAACCATGAAGATTGGAATCCGACAATTTCGGGAGAAGTTTGCTAGCTATGTTGGCAGTTCTGACCAGCCTATCGCAATTACCCGACATGGCGACACGGTTGGATACTACGTCCCCGCACGCCCGCGGTGGTCCGACGAGGAAAAGGCTACTCTCACACAAGCGGTCGCAAAGCTCCACGCAGTTTTGAACGAGAACGGAATTTCCTCGGAGGAGATTTTTAAACAGCTAAGAAGGCTACAAAGAGGCGCGGTTGAAAAAGTTGACGAACCCAGGCCAGCGCGGGCGGAACGAGGAGCATGAATTTCTGGAAGGGCTTAGTGCTCGATTTTCGAACGTTGTTAGGAGCACTGATTCCGAACAGTAACATCTTGTCGATGTTGCTGAGATACGAAGCCGAGGTTGATTTTCGGACTCCTCGAGTGTGTCTTGAGTCGGCCGCGAGAACCATCGAGCAGACACTTGAACGGCGTGGCCTCGATCCTGCTATTGGCTCCAGTGCGCTGGAGCAGCTATCGCGGCTCGTCGCGCCAATAGATCCTGAGGTGTACGACCAGTTCGAGCACGCCGCTCGACAGAGGTTGGCAAACGACGAGCTTAATCAGTGGCCGGTGGTCGTCCTCGCCTTGGCTTTCGAGGATGTAATCTGGGCCCAAGATGAGGTTTTTTTGGGGACGGGGATTCCAATTTGGACAACCGATACTGTCGAAATTTATAACATCCAAGCAGTGCATTACTGGTGCAATTCGGAAAAAGGATCAACAAGAATGGACGATTGACGCCGATCAGGCGCGACATCGGACTTATGCCGGCAGTGGCGATCTTGATAGGAAGAGGTCCAAATGGAATTGCCAGCCAATGCGAAACCAGCCCCAGTGCCATGGAATCGCACATCAATGCCCTGAGCCGAGCTTATGCTCCGACCGTTAATTCAGCATTCCAGCTTCTCTGCCTCATAGTAAATCGATTAACTGAGTTGCGGTCCACATCATAGCCGATACCAGGTCGATTTGGTACCCGAATGGTTCCTCGGCTTGTAACTTCGACTTCAGGATCAATGATGTCTTGTGTCCAATATCGTGCACTCGCGGAAACATCGCCAGGCAGCGTAAAGTTCGGAAGTGTCGACAAGGCAATGTTATGCGCTCGTCCGACCCCTGATTCGAGCATCCCGCCGCACCAGACTGGAATTGAATGGTTGCTGCTTATGTCGTGCACTCTGCGCGCCTCACTATAGCCGCCCACGCGTCCTAGCTTGATGTTGATAATCCGGCAGGCGCCGAATTGGATTGCAGCTTCAGCGTGTCGGGAATGACTGATGCACTCGTCGAGGCAAAGCGCAGTCTTTATGCATTTTTGCAACTCTCCATGAGAGTAGATGTCATCCCATTGCAGTGGCTGCTCGATCATCAACAACTCAAATTCGTCAAATTTCTGCAAGTGGTCAATGTCGCTTAGGTCATAAGCCGAATTCCCATCAACCGATAGCTGTATCTTGGGAAACTGCTTTCGCACGGCAGCTATAAATTCTACGTCCTTCCCCGGTTTGATCTTCAGCTTGATTCGTTGATAGCCGTTGCCGAGTTCCTCCGCGACTTTGTTGACCAACGCCTCCGGGCTCTCACGTATACCCAGCGAAACGCCGCATGCGATCTCGTTCTTGGTTCCGCCTAGCAACTCGACCAAGGAAATATTCTTCTGTTGGGCTTCAATATCCCACAATGCGTTTTCTACTCCCGCTTTCGCCATCTGGTGACCACGAATCTTGGAGACAAGCGATGGGATATCTGTGGCGGTCCTCACCTCCTTGCCGATCAATAGCGGCGTGATGAAGTCGGAAATGATGTGCCAGGCGGTGTCCGTGGTTTCGTAGTTGTAGAACGGAGCTTCGGCCGTGGTGACCTCTCCCCAACCGGTGACGCCGTCGGCAATCATCTCTACTAGCAGAATTCGGCGCATCTGGGTTACGCCGAAGCTAGTCTCGAACGGAAACCTTAGACGCATCCCCAATTCGCGCAGCGTGATCGATTCGATTCTCATGTCTGTCGCAGCAGGTGTCTACCGTAGTCGCCTTCCAGCTCGAAACTGGTAATGGCATACCCCTCACTAAATAGTCGCTGAAATTGGGCCCGGATCTGTGACTGCAACTCCTTGCCTTTCGCTGGATCCTGCTCACAGATCTCAAGAATGTTCCGCGGAACAGAGACGTTTTGTGCGCTCGAATTCCGTTCACCCGGTTTACCTGACAGCATTTGTTTGACGCGAGGCTCGCGAATCCACCATTGCGCAACAAGACGGTCGGTCGGCATCTTGTGATGAAGCGGACTGCTAGTGCAACCATAAACATTGGGCAGGTACTCGCGAACCGTGGCTCCGAGCCGGGCAATGTTGAAATGTGCGTTCCTAAGCTGCAGCGGATCGAATGTCCACTCGATCAGATCTACGCCGCGACCGAGAGCATCGTCACGTTGGGCCAGCTTTAATTTTCTTCCTATACCGTGGTTTTGGTATTCCGGCAACACTGCGGTCATATGAGAATGAATGTACAAATATCCGTCGCGGTGAGCTGTCAATGACATCACAAAACCTATCGCACGCTCACCATCGAAGGCCCCAATCACCTGGCCTCCAGTCCGCGATGCGACCACAAACATTCGCTGCGGCACAATCTCCAAGTCGGAGAAACGCCAAATTGTTTTCTGCAAGGCGACACAGGCCTGCATTTCTTCGGGCGCGGCGAGTGAGCGGATTGTAATTGCTCGCGCCTTCAACTCAGGCGCACGCGACACGGGAGCAGACATAAGGTTCAGTGCACACTAGTGCTGTTGTTCGGCGAAACTACACGGCCATACTCGGAAGCCCGCGCCAGCCGATCGAACATCCGATACGCTGCTGCGGAGATTCGCGCGATTGCTTCCGCGCCATCCCGCTCGTTATGCAGATAAGTCGTCATCACGCAAATCACATACGGACGATTCTGCGCGAACACGATTCCAGAGTCGGTGCGCACTCCTTCCAACTCTCCAGGTTTATCTGCAATGCGCAATCCATCGGGCAAATCACGTGAAAGTGCGCTGTACTTGTGCGTGCTGAGCATCTTGAAAAAATCCTCGGTAGACTCCTTGTTCAACACTTTGCCGCGATAGATCTGTGCCAGCAGCGTCATCATCTCGCGCGGGGTGGACACGTTTTCTCGGCCTTCACTCGCGGCCTTCACATCCATCATTTTGCGTCTCAGACGCGTATGGCTTAGGCCAAGGCTATTCATCAGCGAATTGATCGATCAGGACATTGGTCGCGGAATTGTCGCTGACTGCGACCATCATCGTCGCCAGATCACGGTTTGTAAGACGGGTGACCGATGGAGTGAGCCCAAGCATAATGTCGCTGTCCTGGACCAAGTCTTTGGGCTGGACGGTATATATATATCAGTCAGCTTCGCCTTGGCAGATGCGCCTTCTGCGGAAAGCTGAGCCTGATGATAGAGCTCGGTTAAGACCGCGATCTTGATGGAACTGGCTTGGGGAAATACTTCGTCCTCGTGAAGAAAGAATTTCTGTTCGGTAGTTAAATCTTCGATGGCCACGCCCATCACGCCATCGAGATTGCAGTCGAGTTCGCGGATCTCTGATTCCAGCTTGTCCCACAGCATCTGCGGCTTTTGCGCGACCAGGTTTTGTCTGCCAGGCGCCTCTTGCGCAAGCGCTGTTGAGGCGAGCAGGACGCAGCACGTCGTCTTCAACATAAGTGTTCGCCCGCTAGCAACCATTGCCGTTTTCATCATCGCTTACCAAAAGATCCTAAATATAAATCCGCGATCTGCAAGGCGAGTCCTGATGGATTGAGGTCCGCGCGATTGCATAGAACGATGATGGTGAGATCGTCGTCCACAAAGCGTTGAATTGCCGTCCGGAATCCCGTGGTTTCTCCGTAGTGCCACATGCGCGGGTGCCCTTTGTAGGAATTGAGAAACCAGCCAAAGCCATACTCGGCAGGCGTGCCGTCAGGTTCTGTGACCTCACCATCAGAAACTTTCACGGGCGTAAGCGCGGCTTGCATCTCGTGCGGACTCAACAACGTATTTTTTCTCAACGCTTGGTCCCATTTCGCCAGATCCTCAAGCGAGGAATAAATTCCACCATCGCCAAGGGTTGCAGATGTTGAGCTTTGGTCGGCCTGCGTCCATGCCCCGTTATCGAAAGTGTGGCCATACGCACGATTACGAACCTCGTTGCCACCCCGAACGTAAGCAACGGATCCGGCCATCTTCAGCGGAACGAATATCCGATCGCTCAGAAAATCTGTGAAGGATTGTCCCGAAACCTTTTCTACAATCAGTCCAAGCACAACATATCCCGAGTTGCTGTAGGCCCACTTCGACCCCGGCTTGAAGTTCGTCTCC
>QHZR01000025.1:0-14907 GCA_003224755.1 Acidobacteriota bacterium | reverse complement strand
TCAGGGAATTCAGGAAAGATGTCGATCAGGCGGTTGTCATAGTGCAACTTGCCGTCGTGCACGAGGAGCATGATTGCCATTGCCGTGAATTGCTTGGTGACAGATGCCAGGCGGAAATTTGTGTGTTCGTCGATTTTGTGAAGCGAATGCAGATCGGCCACTCCATATCCGTGCTCGAACAAAACCTGATCACCTTTCAGAACGAGTATCGCCGCCCCAGGCATATTGCCCGACCGCACCCCCGCGGCTTTGACAATGGCATCAATCTTTTCCGATTGCATTGAGTTTGCGGCCAGAACAGAGTGAACCGTGGCCAGGCAAACAAGACCGCAGATTGCGATATACGGCGTGGCTATCAAGCAGGCACGCCGAGTCATTTAATTCTCCGGCAGGCTACCAGCAGCCGCTTCCAAGGTTGGTCTCCTAACCGGCTGATCTGCACTCCGGGACGACCATAGGTTGTGTCGTGAATGAACCGGCCGTGTCCGATGAACATTCCTGTGTGCGTAATGTGATCGGCAGCGCTGCCGAAAAAAAGTAAGTCGCCGGCCCGCAGTCTTTTGCGATCCACAGGAACCGCGCCAGCCCACGCTGCTTGCAGGTCGGCATCACGCGGCATGACGATCCCGCGGCTGCGCACCAGCATCTGCGTGAATCCCGAGCAGTCGTAGCCGAAGCTCGAGCGCCCACCCCACAAGTAAGTGAGCCCGAGAAAACGGCGGCCCAGCGCGATAGATTCTTCAATGCTCAATTTGGGTGGCGCCAGATCAACGTCTCCGGATTGAACCCAGCCTGTGCGCTGGTCAGGCAGGCGAACTTGAAACCAGTCAGCATCCTCACCCTGTCCTTGCGAGACGACTTCGAGCCGCGTCTCAAAGGAAATGGTCAACAGCGGCCGATGCAGGGTGACATCAGTTTCACGGTAGAGGTTTGCGGTGAGACTACTAACTTGAGCGACCCGGCCGGAAGTTGCATAGCCAGGCTCGCCGGGCTCCAATCTGCGTACGTCCCGCAGCGGTATCCATCCGCTATATTGATCGGCGGTTCGCACCTTTTCCCATCCAGGTTTTTCTTCCAGCACTTCCACTTTGCTCCCTAAAATCGCCTGCGAAACGACATCGATGTCTTCGGTTGGCGCAGAGTACATATTGGCAACGGCAACAATGACGACCGCTAGCTCCCGTTCGACGGCCAACAGGCCGTGAACGGAGACGAGAATAAGAATCAGCAGATATCCTGCGACGTTGACGAGGTTGGAGCTCTTACGGGAAGAGTGTTTTCTCTTCCCGTAAGCTCGGCGACCGATCATCAGGAGGGGGAGGGCCGGGTGAAAAAACTCCATGCTGATCAGAACCTGTAAATGCCCGCGAACTCCAT
The DNA here is from genome assembly GCA_003224755.1 of Acidobacteriota bacterium. Classification (GTDB taxonomy): domain Bacteria; phylum Acidobacteriota; class Terriglobia; order Terriglobales; family Acidobacteriaceae; genus Gp1-AA145. The sequence continues at coordinate 13,530 of QHZR01000025.1, read as the reverse complement.
TCTCCGCGCGGTTGTGAGCGTCTGATTGTAATTGCCGAACGAGGATGGTACATCCCACTCATCTTGCATGGTAAAAGCGTCAAAACGGGTGTTATTGAATGCGTTGAATACGCTCCAGCGCAACTCGAGTGTGTGACCTTCCGCGTACCGCATTCTCCACTGTTTCGAGAGATTCAGGTCCGTAGCGAGGTAACCGTCGCCACGAATTGGATTGCGCGACCCGCTCTCTCCGGGATATGCGTAGTCGAAGCCTGCGCTTGCCTGAGTTGGACTCTTAAAGATATTGGGGACGCCGCTAGTGATGGTGGTGCCGGTTCGAATGGGCGCACCGGTCAAGTCCGACCAGCCCATTTCATCCCAATTCGTAGGCCATACGTAACCCTGGAATACGCTCACTGGGAAACCGGAGCTCCACCGAGTAACGCCGCTGAACCGCCAGCCGCTGATGAGGGCATCTGCCACCCCGTGCACATTGCTGCCAATAGGCTTGCCGCGCCCGACGGGCAACTCCGCGACCCAGTAGCCATTAATCTGATGCCTCAGATCCGCGTCGCCTGGCCCATACATTTGGCCCGGGTTCCACGCGTTGATAACGCTGTCGGTCAGATAGTGTACACTGCGTTCCGCCATAGATTCGATATCCAAGGCTTTGGAATATGTGTAGTTAAACCCGAACATGACGCCGTTGGACATCTGCTTGTTCAAGCTAACCTGAAGCGAGTTGTAGTTCGACCAGGCCATTGAGCGCCAATCCCAAAGAGATGAGTACTGGCTGTTGTAAAAGCTGTAAGGACCGGTTTTGAAATAACCCGGAATCCCATATACGTCAATGAGGTAATTTCCCGACGTTTCGTTGTACAGACTGCCGCAATTCGGGGCGCCTTGCGGAACTCCGCCCCCGAAGGTGTCGTAAACGGCGTACAACAAGTTGCTCGTTGACCCGCCGGTGCAGGTCGAGTATGAAGACTGCGAAGCCAACATATCAAGCCAATATTGCGACGTTGGCCCGATTAGCGCCGGAGTAATAGTGGCGCTGTTGTCCGGAGTGCCTGCGCGCCAGAGCTGGGACATTCTCTTTGCGGCTTTGAAGTAATCAATTCCACTCTTCGGATCAACGATGTTCAAAGGCGTAGCAACGTCGTCGAGCACCATAAGGCGATGGGCTAGGTGGCCAACATAAGCCACATCGACAGTCATTCGGCCAGGCAACTGCCGCTGGATGGAAAAGTCAAGCGCATAAGAGTAAGGCGTTTTGAGTGACTGGTCGATGCCGCGCGCGATGTTAAACGAACCCGCCGGAGGCGTGGTGGGGAAGGTAATGCTTTGAGGCGGTGTCAAATTCCCCAACAACGAGAGGGGGATGTTGTTCATATCGGACAAGTTATTTCCGATTCTAGGAGCAGAGCTCAGCGCGAGCGAAGCGGATGGGTTTGAGACGTTCGTGGAGAGACCGAACTCGCCCGAGGCACTATAGAACTGGGCCAGCTCTGGGCCGAAGTTCTGGTAGTACATTCCGGCGCCGGCGCGAATCGAGGTGGCATCGTCGCCGAAGATTTTATTCAACCAGCCGGATTGAGAATGCGGCGTCCAGGCAATTCCCACGCGCGGAGCAAAGTTCTTGGTCTGCGCGCTGTACAGCCCAGACCTCCCGTATGGAGAGCCTGCCGGGTTGAAGCCGATTAGCCCGCCGCCCAGCACCGAATTATCTCCCAGTCCCTTAAGCATTGCTGCCCCGCGCTGATTGAACCAGGTGCCCATATTCACATTTGGCGCGACCTCCTGCCCGGCGGTTTCCGTCATCGGCGTCATTAGCTGATAATTCAGGCCGTACGTAATGGACAGATTTCGCCGGACCTTCCAAGTGTCCTGGAAGAAGAAGTTGTAATTATCGCTAGACCAATGGCGGAGGATCGGCAGACCCTGCCCGATCTCAGTGCCGGTCGTAGATCCAACTTTGTAATTGAATACGCCATCAACCTCGCTCTCAATGCCGATCAACGCAGCCAAGGGGAAGTCGTAAGCGTGATTGAAGCCGCTGTCAATCGCTGGATAACCTGCGTTGGGCGGATTGAATGCATCATTCTTGTTTGCAAAGCCGCCTGAGGCGATCCAGTCGGCATTTGTCAGGGCGTCGCTGAAGTTGGTTGAGTAGTTGTAGGCATTAAGGCGTGATAGGAGAAAGTTAATGCCAAATTGGAAATTGTGAGAGCCTTTGACCAAATCGACTGTGTCCACAATGTTGTGTACCGGAGCAGTACTCCCGTATGAGTAGGCGATGTCCTGATCAAGATCACGCATATTCACCCATGGCTGGTTTGTATCGCCGTTTACGCCATAGCTCGCATGCGTGAGGCCGTAGCGGATATTGTTTATCAGGTGCGAACCCAAGAGGCTGGTGTAACCAACTACAAAGCCTTTGGGAAGGTCAAGCGAACTGGTTTCTGCCGGTCTGCCTGGAAGGAATGGAGCGTTGCAGCAGTGGTCGTCCACGCCGGTGCCGCGGAAAAAGAGTGTGTGATTGCCATTTTGCGTGATCTTGTAATCAATTCGCCCGATGTACCAGTTATCGCGCGTGGTTGTCGGGGCGGCAAAGCGGTAGGTCCCGAAATTCGGCGCATCTCCAGTGCTTGGGGCGTTCGGCACGGGATACGTCTTAAAATACGCGAGTGCTCCGGGGCTGGGTCCGATACCTAATGGATCCATCTGAGCGAGCTGAGTCGGACCGAGAGCATTGTAACCAGGTTGGACGGAATAACTCGTCCCGCTGGCTCCGGTGACCGGGGTGCCAGGACACGCGGATGGATTTGCACATAGATACTGAATGACTCCATCCTGCAGCATAGCGCTGGGAACACTCCGCACCACGCTCTGCCCCACATTCTGCCGGTGGCCCTCATAATTGAAGAAGAAGAAGAGCCGGTTCTTCAGAATCGGCCCGCCGATTGCTCCTCCATAGTTATTCCACACCAGCTGCGCAGGCCGGTTCGGTTGGCCCTGTAACAATTGGCTGTTCTTCAGGAAAAAATCGTTCGCCTCGCCAACCCCGTTGCGGTTGAACTCATACACGGAGCCGTGGAAATTGTTTGTCCCGCCTTTTGTGACCATCGCGAGCTGCGCTCCGGATGAGCGCCCCTCACTCGCGTCATAGTTCGATGTGGTTACCCGGAACTCGTCCAGAGAAAACGGAGTGGTCGGTAGCACCCCATTGAGCGCGAGCCCTCTAAATTCGTTGTTGTTGCTAACGCCATCCAGCGAGATATTGTTTTGATCGCTGCGCTCGCCATTGACCATGCCGCTCCGCGTGTCGTAATCATTGCTCTCGTTCACGAGATCTGGTCTGTCTCCGTTGAAGGCGACGCCCGGCTGCAAGCTGAGCAAGAGGACGTTATTCTCCGCCGGCAGGGGAAGATTCTCGATTGCGCCCTTGTCCATCGTCTGGCCGATGCTGGCATCGGTGGTGTTGAGGGGCGGAGGGGTGCTTGTGACTTCCATGACTTCGGCAATCGCGCCAACCTGCAACTGTAGGTTCACCGTAGACGGCAGATTGACCCGTAGCTCGACCCTATCCTGCAAATAAGTGCGGAAGCCCTGCGCCTCAACCGACAGCTTATATGTTCCCGGAGTTACGTCCGCAAAGTTGTAAACACCTTTGATTGTGGTGCTGGTTTGCCGGCTGCTGCTCGTATCCAGGTTGGTCAGCGTTATTCTTGCGCCAGTAACGCTCGCTCCCGATGGATCTGAAACAGAGCCATTCAGCGACGTTGTGGCCTGGCCCCAAGCCGCCACACTGAACGCCAGCGCGAATGCGGCAGAGGAAAAGAGGCCGGCGAGCCTGCGCCAATAAGAGCTCTTATGTCCGGCGGTTAGACTCGACGTGCCGAAACAATGATCGCAGCGGGGGAGAGCCGAAGATCTCGAGTTCATAACTTCTCCTTGTCGTGATAGCGCCAAAGGAAAAACGGCACCTGTATACATGCCTGCGACTCGCGTTGTCAAGCACTTTTTATTGAATGTCAGTAGAAATGCAACATTTGTTTCTATCCCCCTCAGCCCACATACCAGCGATAGCCGTGGCGTTGTTCCTGATCCACCTTTCTCAGGATAGAGAGGGTGCGTGCCCGCCGATGGTGGGCGCAGAGCGTGAAAAGGATGTTAATAAAACTGATCGGCGCCACGTAAGAATTGCTGAAGGGAGCCTCAACCGGCGTGAGAAAAGACTGATTGGCAAAGCGCGCGACAGGCGACACGAACGTATCCGTGATTCCCACACAGAATGCGCCATTGGCGCGAGCTCGTTGCAATCCTTCGACGGTTTGACGCAGGCCACGACGAAAGCTGAGCGCAATTACGACGTCTTTCTTCCCGGCATTGCGCGCGGCGTGCACGGTTTTGCCAGGAGTTGTGGCGGTGATGACCGGGAAGCCAAGCAGCGTCAGCTTGTAATCGATGAACTCCACCAGGGTGATGGCCATATCGCCCCCTAGGACGAGAATGGACCGCGCATGGTGAATTTTGTCGACCACTGAGACGAGCCGCTCCATATCTAGCGTATTACGCAGTACCTGCAGGTTTTGAAGGTCTTGTTCGAGAGCTTTGCGAGCATGCGAAATGGAATCGGAATCGTCCGAGCTGGTGGCCTGCATACCCTGAAGCGAGGTCGCGTTCGCGATCGAGAGCTCATGCAGATAGGCCTTAAAGTCCTTATAGCTTTCAAAGCCTAGCCCCTGCACGATGCGCATGACAGTTGCCGGATCGGTCTGCAGCTTCTCCGCCAGCGCTCTGACGCTCATCAGCACGTAGTCTCGCGGATTTTCCTGCACCGGCCTGATGAGCTCCTGCCGTTTCTTGTGAAGCCTCGCGATCCGCTCGCCGAAACTCATTGACCCATCTTTGAATATGACCGCAGCTTTTCCGATCATCCCTTAACTCCTAATGCGCCTTGTGCAACAATCGTCTATCCTTTGACGCGTAGAAAGTGTAACATTTGTTTCCAATTCTGCACCAAGAAGAAGGTTTATGCAGAGCGTCGCCTGGTGGATGGTTCTTGTATTACTCAGCCATTGTTTTTTGTTCGCGCCCTTCGCTAACGCCCAATCGCTGGCAGCCGCCGATCTACTTATCTTCAACGCGAAGGTGTGGACGGTTGACAGCACGCACCCGACCGCTCAAGCAGTCGCGGTTCTGCGAGATCGAATCGTAACTGTGGGCTCCAACTCGGATGCTGAGGCTTGGCGTGGGCCACATACGCAGACGATCGATGCCGCGGGGATGCTGCTCCTGCCCGGTTTCAATGACGCTCATGTCCACTTCGTGAGCGGCGGGATGCAGCTCGATAGCATTCAGCTCAACGATGCCAGTAGTAAGGAGGAATTTGCGCGCCGCATTGGCGACCGCGCCAAGAGAACGACGAAAGGTGAATGGATTCTGGGTGGCGATTGGGACGAGACCAAGTGGAGTCCTCAGGTGATCCCGACAAGAGGTCTGATTGATCCCCTTACGCCCGACACGCCAGTGTTCGTAAGCCGCTACGACGGGCACATGGTGCTGGCAAATTCGGTTGCGCTACGCCTGGCAGGGATCACAGCACAGACGCCTGATCCTCCCGGCGGTGTTATCGTTCGCGATGACCAAGGCAATCCTACGGGTGCATTGAAGGATGCAGCTATGGACTTGGCTGCAAAGGGCATTCCTCCACTTTCGCACGATCAGCGACTGCACGCGGTGCAGCGAGCCATGCAGCATGCATTGTCATTAGGAGTCACCAGCGTGCAACACATGGACCCGGACTACGCTGATGTCGCTTTATACAGCGAACTACGGCAGCGCGGGGAACGGAGTGTGCGAATCTATGCCGCTCCTCTGATCACCGATGTGGATGATCAGGCGAAGATCGGCATTCGCCATGCCTTCGGAGATCCATTTTTGCGGATTGGCGCGTTGAAAGCTTTTGCCGACGGATCTCTCGGCTCCAGGACTGCGTATTTTTACGAGCCCTATGTGGATCAGCCCAGCACTCGCGGACTGCTCTCTGATGAGATGCACCCGATCTCGCTCATGCGAGATCGCATGTTGAAGGCCGATGCCGCGGGCCTTCAGATTTGTACACACGCTATCGGCGATGAGGGGATCTCCACCATCCTTGACCTTTATTCAGAGATTGTGCAGGCGCACGGAGAGGCAGACCGCCGGTTCCGCATCGAGCACGCGCAGCATATGGCCGCAAAGGATTTTGACCGATTCGCGGAATTGCACGTAATCGCTTCAGTGCAGCCCTATCATGCGATCGATGACGGTCGCTTTGCCGAGGCACGCATCGGTCGTGATCGCGCCAGCCGCACGTACGCATTCCGCACATTTCTGAATCACGGTGTGCGGCTTGCTTTTGGGACGGATTGGGATGTCGCGCCGCTGGATCCGATGCTCACCATCTACGCTGCGGTTACGCGCGCAACCCTGGATGGAAAGAATCGGAATGGCTGGTTTCCAGAGCAGAAACTGACGGTTGCCGAGGCCATCGAGGCCTACACCATGGGCTCGGCATTTGCAGAATTTCAGGAGAACGAAAAAGGCTCAATCACTCCCGGGAAACTCGCCGACATGGTGCTGCTCAGCCAGGATATCTTCAGCATCGAGCCCGAGAAAATTCGCCAAACTAAGGTCCTGAAAACTTTCGTTGGAGGAAAGCTGGTTTGGGACGCAAACGCTGGCGCTGGTCGCAATTGATTTCATGGGGGCAGGCGACTTGGCGCTTGAATTCGCACGGTTTTTTTGGACAGCAGCATTTTAGGAGGTATATGAGGTCAACTCTTGCATGTATAGCCGTGTTTGTCGGTCTCTGCCCTTCTATTACATCTTCGCAGGATGCAAACGATAGAGCGCACCACATCCAAAACAACGTCCTGGGTATCGATGGACATAACGACACGGTTCAGCGCGTCGTTTATGAGAACGTCGATCTTGGGAATCGATTATCTGATGGAATGATTGATATCCCACGCCTGCACGCAGGCGGAGTGCACGTTCCATTCTTCGCGCTTTGGGTGCCGACGTACTACAAGGGATCAGAGGCGGTTCGTCGGACGCTGGACCTGCGGGACGCCATGCAACGCGTTCTCGACAAACATCCTGATCAAATCGAGCTAGCCACAAGCGCGCGAGACATCGAACGCATTGTTGGGCAGAGCAAAATTGCCGCTGTCTTGACCGTCGAAGGCGGGCACCAGATCGCGAATGACCTGGCTGTTTTGCGAATGTACCGCCGCATGGGCATCCTCTCTATGACGCTCACCCACTTTCGGAGCAACGATTGGGCCGACTCATCGACAGGAAAACCGGAGCACAATGGGCTCACAGACTTTGGGAAACAAGTTGTGCATGAGATGAACTCTATTGGCATGATCGTGGACATCTCTCACGTATCAGACAAGACCTTCTACGATGTTTTGCAAGTAACGAGCAAGCCTGTCATCGCTTCTCATTCGTCCTGCCGGTCAATGTCTGACGTTCCGCGAAACATGACGGATGACATGCTGCGGGCCCTCGCTCGAAACGGCGGGGTTGTGGGCGTAAACTTCGCTGCTTCGTTTCTGAATCAGCAGGATGCTGAGGAATTGAAAAGAAAAGTCTCTAACGAAAACGCTCTCGAACCGAATCTCGCTGGAACAGAACTGGACCAATTCGCCGCCAAAGAGTATTTCGAAGACAAGGGCGAATTCAAGGTCGGCCACGCGACCGTTGAGGACGCAGCTAAGTGTATCGATCATATTGTGAAAATTGCCGGCATCGAGCACGTTGGCATCGGCAGTGATTTCGATGGGATTACCCTCGTCCCTTACGATCTCGAAGATGTTTCCAAAATCCCTAATCTCACTGCCACCTTGCTCAACAGAGGCTATTCCGAGGACGACATCAAGAAAATTATGGGCGAGAATTTTCTTCGCGTAATCAGAGAAGTAGTGGGGAACTAGAGTCCTCACTCTATTCCCGCTCGACGAAACTTCATGATCGAAAATATCTCCATTCGCAGGATTGCGAACTCTAAGATGGCTCTTGGGCGTGTTATCACCTGGCAACCACTGCGGCCAACGCGGCTCTGCAAGCTGATTTCCAGCGCGTTTCAGATAGCCTCAACTGAAGCAACAGCCGTCCTTACCTGCGTAACACTGCGAGGTTTGGTGTTCACAGCTAGCCTCTGCGTTCAGCAACCTGACATTTGCCCAATCCAACCCAGGATAACGATGACCTCGATGACCCTCAAATTATTCTTCACTTGCATGGTCGCATCCTGTTTTGTTTCAGCCGCGTCAGCTCGATCGCCGAAGCAGGACGCACTGGGACCATCGACCCAAATTCTGGTGGTCACGACTTCTGATTGGAACGGAGTGGAAGGCGTTCTCCAGAGGTATGAGCGATCACAGAAAAAAAAGAAATGGAGAGCGGTTGGGGCGCAAATCCAAGTTGTAGTGGGGAAGAACGGGCTAGGATGGGGTGTGGGGTTGCCGCCGACTAACGATGCTGCGCTGCGCAAAGTCCAGGACCCGGTCAAGAAAGAAGGGGACGGAAAAGCGCCGGCTGGCATCTTCCACTTGAGCACCGCTTTCGGCTACGCGGCCCAGCAGCCAGCGGGATGGCGAATGCCCTACTTAAACCTCACGCAGTCCGTGGAATGCGTAGACGATACTGAATCGAAGTCCTACAACCGCGTAGTGGACAACACAAAGATTTCCCCCGACTGGAATAGTTCTGAGCACATGTTGCGCTCCGATGAATTGTACCGCTCGGGACTTGTGGTTGATCACAATAGCGATCCGGTGACTCTTGGGTCGGGATCTTGCATCTTCATGCACATCTGGCGCGGACCAGGGCGTGGGACCGTGGGATGCACGGCTATGCCCGAGGAACAAATTGAATCTGTGCTGGCGTGGCTTGACCCCGCGAAAAAGCCGCTGCTTGTGCAGTTGCCCCTTCCACAATACAAGCAACTGAGAAAGCGGTGGAAGTTACCGGCATTGTCGCTATCAATAGTCATTAAACATTTATAGAACTGAATGTGACGAACACATCTACGCGAGGGCGAATGCCAGCAACTGCTGTATCAGTTGAAAAAGGAACGCCTCAACTGGTGCGAGGACTAAACGTCTGGCATGCCACTTCGATCGTGGCTGGGACGATTATTGGCAGCGGCATCTTCCTCGTACCGGCCGAGATGATGCAGGCAGTGGGATCTGCCGGCCTGGTTTACCTCGCGTGGTTTGTTGGAGGCGTGCTTTCATTCTTCGGCGCCCTGACGTATGCGGAGTTAGGGGCCGTCAGGCCGTGGTCCGGTGGAGAGTATGTCTACGTGCGCGACGCCTACGGCCCGCTTCCGGGATTCTTGTATGGCTGGACATGGTTTCTGATTGCCAAGCCCGCCTCTATCGCCAGCATCACTGCTGGACTAGTGCGCGTTCTTGGCACCTTCTCGGCTTTCAGTTTCTTGCCGCGCGCCCTTTGTTCGTTGCATGTGACATCAGATCGTGTTCTGGTCATCAATTTTGGCCATCTGGTCGCCATCGCAGCCACCGTGCTGATCACGGCATTGAACTATGTAGGAATCCGCAAGGCGGGCAATTTTCAATTTGCGTTCACCATCCTGAAGGTTGCAGTGATTATGGGGATTGCCTTTGTCGCTCTGACTGCGGCTTCTGGTTCGTGGGCCAATTTCAGTACGCGCTTTAGTGGGGCAAAGGGCGGAATTGCAGGATTTATGGCAGCTCTTGTGGCGGCCCTCTGGGCATACGATGGCTGGAATGACCTGAACATGGTCAGCGAAGAAATTCGCAGTCCGGAAAAAAGTATTCCTATCGCACTGATTTCGGGCGTGGGCCTGGTGGCTATTCTTTATATGGGAATGAACGCCGCCATCCAACGGGCACTTGACGCTGCGACCATCGCGCACGCCGCGGTTCCTGCATCGGCGGCCAGTGAGGCTGCACTTGGACATTGGGGCATAATGCTCGTCTCAATCGGCATGGTGATTTCCATGCTGGCAACCTTGAACGGCACCGTCATGAGTGGCGGGCGTGTACCTTTCGCGGTCGCCCGCGACGGCTACCTGTTCAAGGCGCTGGGAGAAGTCCACCCGAGGTTCCACACGCCCGGCCTGGCTCTGGTTGTTCAGGCCGCAGTCGCGATTATCCTGGTGCTGGTGGGCGGTGCGTTCAGAGAGTTGTTCTCACTCGCGATTTTCACAGAATGGCTTTTCTATGTTGTCGCGGCCAGCACAATCTTCGTGTTTCGCAAGCGCGAGCCACAGGAAAAAAGATCCTACCAAACGGTGGGTTATCCGCTTGTCCCTGCCTTGTTCATCGCGACGGCGGCCGTTCTGCTCTACTACACGTTCGTCAGCAACTTGAGAGATTCGATTGCCGGCCTGGTCGTTATCCTTCTTGGTGTGCCGGTTTACTTGTTTTTCGCCCGGCAGCGCGGCCGCGTAGCCCGATGATGATTTTGAGATACACCTTTGCACTAATCTCTACGTCGAGATTCAGGCTCATCAACATGCTTCGTCACTTACACCTGATTTGCTTACTTGCCGCCGCCGCTCTGCCGTGCAGTTCACAAGGCCAATCTCCATGCGAAACTGGAGTTGGTTTTGCGCCAGCACATCCCGTCGAGCAACTGCGAAAAGAGGCACTCAAAGCCTTACCGCCCACGATGAAGGCATCTTTCTTCAGCCGGACTTGGTTGACCTGAAAAGCCTCGATCCCTCCATCAAGTTCGACATCCGCTACGCAACTGCGCACAACTTCCTGGGCACGCCGGCCTATTCGCAGGCTCGTGCCTTTCTCGAGCGGCCGGCTGCGGAAGCATTAAAGCGAGCGAACGAGGGGTTGAAAAGCAAAGGATACGCCCTGCTAGTCTACGATTCCTATCGGCCGTGTTATGTAACCAAGATGTTCTGGGATGCGATTGCCTGTGATCCCGAGAAGAAAAGAGACTGCGTAGCGGATCCCGCGACGGGTTCCATCCATAATTGAGGATGTGCTGTCGACCTGACACTATATAACCTCAAAACCGGTAAAGAGCTGGAAATGCCTAGCGCCTTTGATGAAATGACCGAGCGCGCTAAAGCCGACTATGCCGGCGGCACTGCGCTGCAGAGAACGAGTCGTGAGATTCTTCGCGCTGCGATGGCAAAAGAGGACTTCACGGTCGAACCGACGGAGTGGTGGCACTTCAATTACAAAAACGCCAAGCAGTACTCCATCATGAACGTGAGGTTCGAGGACCTAGGCAATTAGGAAGTGGATCCCGCGCAGCGGTTAGAGCAGTTCATCCGTGATAGCTCGGTATACGCAAAATCATTGAACAGAATCGGCTGTGCACAATTTGCCATGAGGAGTTCGCGACTTACAACGATATCGTGCCTGACCACAAAGGTATGGGACGAGCTTGGCCTGAGCCGGAAGTGAAGGCGGAGATCGACCTTCTCATCGAGAACCTCGCCGCGGGTCCCCCAGCCTTAGCGCTAGTCAGTCAGTGTTTGCCACTCGAATACGAGGCGATTCGTGCGGGAAGTCTTCAGGCCTCGCCATCTGGGATGATTCGGCATCACATCGAATCGGTGCTGCACAAGTACGCTACAGCGTGCGGCGAAACGCGATGACTGTTTTCGAAGCTCTAGTATCGAGTTAATTCCTGTTGGCGAGTTCCAACACCCCAAAGCGCTCCGGGACGTGGGTGGTATCAGCCATTGGAACCTGTCATGTTGTTCTGGGCTCGGGACAGCAAGGGTGCTTTTCGCTTGGGCGAAGGCGCTGAGAGCCAGGCCCCACCTGATTCACCCGCTGCTGGCGGTTTATCACGATCACTCCGTGACCTTCAACGGTGTAAGCATCTGCGAATGATCCTGTTCAACTACCTCAATTTGCTATTCCGTTAAAACCTGGTCGAGCAGCTGGCTGACCGCCCGATGCGCCTCTCCGATTGCGGTCCGATGGTCGGGTGTGCCAGAGAGATCCGTATTGGCAAATGTAATTCTTCCGAACGGTGCGGCGCGCAGAATGGCACGTGGTGGGGGATTGCCGTCCTTCCCGAAAAAGAAACCCGGCTGTGGGCTCACGTATGCGTGGCCCCAGCGATTCAGAACAATCCCCGCGATGTCGCGAGTCGCATCAAATCCCGAAGCAGAGAACATGTCTGTCAGTTGCGCGCGGATCTGACGCTCGTAATCGCGAAATGGCGTTGAAAGAAGTTGAGCACGGCCCCGATTGCCTTGCTCCTGCAGCGGCAACCCACAATGAGGAAAAAGCACCTTGAGTGTGAGCACGACGGGAGAATCTGGTCCGATTGTTTTCTTTTCGGTTGAGAATGTTGGGACTTTCCGAACTGCCGTGAAGCTGCCCAGCCCCTCAAACCACCGGCAACCTGAGATTCCCAGCTTGTACAAGAAGTGCCAATTGCGCAGTGCCACATTCGCCATCATGCAAGGCGAACGGTAGAACTGATCGTAGGCTTGGCGATGCGCAGTGGGAAGGTCCTTGACGATCAACTTTGAGGTCCAGCACCCTCCAGCCATAACCACCGAATGTGCCTTCACGCGATAAACTCTGCCGCCGCGCGTGTAGGCGACGGTCACAAAATTGGACTTAGAAGGATCGCCTTCATGATTCACCCAAACTGTCGTGCTGCTTAAACGGATTCTAGTCGGCTGGTTAGGGCGGTCGAGCGACTGAAAATTAATGGTGTTGCGGCAGACTGCCTCGAGTGTGTTGGCGCCTGGGATTGAATCGGGAATAAGCGTCTTCACGATGTGACGCGCGATTCCATCATTTCCGCCCGGAAAAGACAGCGAAGGCTCGTTCATCGAGCGATCAATGTCGAAGGCGTAAATGCAGTACGCGGAAAGCACATCTGGTCCAGCACCGTGGCCACTGCCTTCATCCGCCATGAACGTCTGAATCGTTTCTTTACTCAGGCCGTACCTATCCATTAGATAGCGCTCAATCGTCACGCTATCTATTTGGCGCGATTTTTCATCGCCGGGATACTCAAACGGCAAGCCTGTTCTCTGTTGTTCGTTGTACTTGAGCAGCTCCGAGCGTGTCGCTTCGGAAACCGGCATGCCTTGCAGTTTCTTCTCCCACGGATCGATCAACCACATCCCCGGGGTTTTGCCGAATTTCGCTCCGAAATAAAACGCATCAGCACCTCGAGCATCTTCAAAGCTGTTTCCCAGCGGAAGTTCAGGAGAAGAGCTGCCCCATTCTTGATACTTAAATTCGCGCCAGTCGAGCCCGACTAGCTCAAAGAATCTCGCCGTGAGGCTATGTGGAAGAGGAACCTGGAAATGATCGGCGCCTTGGGGCCCCATAATCCGCTGTCCGTCGACAACGAATTCATTCCGTTTGGACTCGCCGCCGAAAACGGGATGATTGTCGAGAACGACGCAGGTGAGCTTAGGACCAGCATACTTTGTGAAAAACAGCGCCGCGGAAAGGCCGCTGACTCCACCACCGATAACTGCGCAGTCGAATACCTCGCCTGTGT
>QHZR01000553.1 GCA_003224755.1 Acidobacteriota bacterium | reverse complement strand
CCAAGAACCCAATTGTCAGGCAAACATACCCCGATGCGATGCCGCATGTGAATCGTACTTAATTCAGCGCAATAACCGCTGGCAGATAATTGCGGTTCTTGAGAACCATGACGAAAGAGCTGCTCTGCGAACAAGAATGAAACTAGCAATATTCCTCTCGCTAATAGGTGCTTCAGCCGTGATAAACGCAAGTCCCGGGGCTGACGTAGCACCGCTGATCTTACAGCAGAGCATCCCTCTGCCCGGCGTGAAAGGGAAGTTCGACCATGTCGCGATTGATTTAGCTGGCCAGCGAGTCTTCATGGCCGCGAAAGCGAACGACACACTAGAAGTCATTGACCTGAAGAATGGGAGTCGCCTGCGAAGTGTGGCTGGGTTCCACGAACCGCAGGGAGTTCTGTACCTCTCAGACACAAAGCAGGTCGTAGTTGCCAACGGCGGAAATGGAGAAGTGCAATTTCTGGACGGCTCGTCACTGAATGTAGTTCACCGCTTCCCGTTCGCTGCCGACGCGGACAATCTTCGTTACGATGCACAGGCGCGGCGAGTCTATGTCGCCGCACAAGACGGGGTGATTGGCAGCATCGATCTAAACACGATGGGAAAACTGCCCGAGATCAAGCTTCCTGGTCATCCCGAAGCGTTCGCAATAGAGAGCGGCGGGCGCCGTCTCTTTGTGAATGTTCCGAAAACCGACAGCATTTTCGCGATCGATCGCAGCAAATCAGAAGTCATCGGTCGATGGCAACTGACGAAAGCAAAGGTGAATTACACGATGGCTTTCGACGAGGTGCACGGCAGGCTGTTTGTGGGCTGCCGTAATCCCGCGAGTGTTGTCGTGCTCGACAGCAACACCGGAGGTGAAGTCGCGACATTTCCGGTCGGCGGCGAAACGGATGCCATGTTTTACGATGAGCGACACAAACGAATCTATGTCACGGGTGCCGAAGGAACGATAGACGTGGTGGAGCAGGTGGACGCCGACCATTACCGCGTGCTCGCAAAATTGCTGACGGCTCCGCTGGCACGGACTTGCTTGTTTGTGCCTGAACTTGACAGACTCTTCGTCGCTGTGCCACGACAGAAAGACCATGATGCCGAGCTGCGTGTCTACCAGGCGCACCATTGAAACGTCTTCGCAAAGTACGTGAGTTCCGGGAGTGCCTGAATTTGAAAACGTATCGATTTTATGAAGTATCCGCGCTGATGCTTCGTGTCGCGCGTCCGGGTAAAGCGAAATATGTCCTGCTCCTGTGGTAGCGGAAAAAAATAAGAAATGTTATGGCCCGATCGACAAACAGGCTGGACGTCCGTGTTACGGCGGCGCAGACGGCTCCGGAGTGGGGTCGAGCAGCCTGCGACCGCGAAGTTCGTGTCGATGGCGTTCATCGATTTGCCGCAATTTCAAGCGCTGCTCGTCGGTGAGATTCGCAGCCATTTCCTGATGTGCGCCTATTATGATTTCATGGACGCGCCAGCCAGTGTCTCGCCGCATTTGTTTGAGTTGCACGGCCGTTTTATCGATGATTGGCGAGATTTTTACGAGTTGCTCCGGCGTCAACTTGAGCTCCGTGCGGAGCCTTTCCTTCATTCTAAGGCCTATTAGTCGATAATGAAATTGATGGAGAAGATGCCGGGCGTGTAATCCTCCAACAAAAGCGCCGGTGACGCACCCAGCGATGAACACGAGGGTAACGCCGCCAATCACTTTCCACTGCAACGAGCGGTTCACTTTAAGAGCTCATCCTGCATCGCCGAATCGGCGATGGCGAACTCATTCGTGAAACGCTCACCGACTTCTTCCCGGTGTTGCCTTGCCTCGTGAACTGCTCCAACTGTCGATATGGTGAGAACGGCCGCCGACAGCAATGCGATACGCCGAGGCAGCAGTGTCAGGCCATTCGCATTCGTCGCACTCGCGCGCCAGAGCGCGACCATCCGCGTAACGAATCCAAACGGCATCGCCGCGGGAACATGGGGACCGGAGTAGGTGTCGGTGTCAGATTGGGACTCAGGTCGTATCCCTAGAGGGGATTGATTTGTCGAACTCTCACGTTGAGCGGAGTCTTCTCTGAAAAGCCCGAGCTGGTCGGGAGTGATTGTGCGCAAGCTGCGTCGCATTCCGGTTAGCTCCCGAAAGGCTTTGCTGATAACCGCAACGTTATCGCCGGTCGGCTCGCCTTGCCGTCGTGGAAAATGGCTCACCGGCAGCTCCTTGACCGTCATGCCAAATGCGGATGCCTGAGCGAAGATTTCCGCGTTAACCATCGCGCCTGCCGAGTGGATCTGGATACTGTCGAAGACATGGCGGTTGAAAGCTTTGAAAGCGCAGTCAATGTCGCGGATCTTGGTCCCGAGCACGCGCCGCACGAGGATATTCCAACCCCAGGCAAACAACAGCCTGTGTGGCGGATCATGTCTCCGAGCTCGGTAACCAGCGACGATGTCGCAGGCATCCGTCTGTTCTAGGAGCGTGGCCACTTCCCTCAAGTCGAACTGCCCATCGGAGTCAGTGAAGAAAATTACATCA
>QHZR01000552.1 GCA_003224755.1 Acidobacteriota bacterium | reverse complement strand
GGCGCGTCCGCGGAGATACCAAATAAAAAACCGTTCAAGGTCAATTCGTCGATCGTAGCTGTCCAGGAAGTTCCGTCGAAGTGCTCAAATAGGGGAAAGAGAAATTGCATGCCGTTGATGGTAGTAAGAATTGCGCCCGCCGCCCACATGTCGGTAGCGGAGATTGCGGTGAGCCCCTCCAAGTGGGGTTGATCCGAAAGCTGGAATGAGGGCCCGGGAGAAACGCTCCACCTGGTGCCATCGAAATGCTCGATGATCTGGTTAGGGTTCTGCTCACCGATATTGATATTTCCGACGCTCCAAACGTTATTGGGGGCAAGATCTGCCACTCCCGTGATTCCGCTGGTCAAGTCACCGGCGATATGGGGCAGAGCGAACGCGGTCCACGTCAGCCCGTCGAAATGAACCCCAGACTGACCAACGGCCCATATATCGCTTCCCGAGGACGCCGAAACCGCAGCCAAATCGGCATGAAACGGGAACGGCCGGATGTTAGGCGTGTGCACGACCGTAAAGATCGACGAAGCTGGCGCTTCGGCGATCTGTGCATATGACAGTTGCTGCAGGGAACTCGCAGCTGACAGTGCTAAGAGGAATAAACCGCCTTTAATTAGTTTTGTTATTGCTTTGGGTCCTTTTGGGACAGTTGTGGAGAGATTCTCTTTTTTCACGTATTCTGCACTCCGATCTTGGGATTGTTTTGCGTAACCCTTGCCAAATGTGAAACTCCGGAATTGGCAAAAATATTCCCCAAATCCAGCAATATTTCCCTGAGAGGACTTATGGCTCGATGATTCGGCGCTGTCGCGCCCATTAGTAGCTGTAGGTTTGATTTCAGATTTCATAGAGTGTGGATTTTTATTACTTTTGTTTGTTTAGGTGTCAGGCAAATTGCCTAACGCCTTTCCATACCGATCCGGTGCATTTTTATTCCAAAAATCTTCGCGACTAAGATGTGAGGTTCTGGGTTACCCAGCCGGACTTGCCAGGTGCCCACGATGCGCGTTAAGGAAAGTAATGGCCTGATCTTTAATCGTAGGCCAAGCGTCGAAGGAATGGCCTTGCCCCGGCAACAACAGCGAGTCGAAGGACGCTCCGAGAGCCGCCAACTTCGCCACTGTTAGGAGGTATTGAGGCGCGGGCATACTATCTTGCTGGAACGCCATAAGGAAGATCGGCGCTGAATGACTCGCGAGCACGTTGATCGGACTCGCTGCCGACAGATTGTTCGGGTCGTAATTGGTCACGTCGTGGCTGAAATTGCTATTCTGCAAACTAACAGGATCATCGAACTGCATCGCGGGCGACATCAACACGGCTGCATTGGCCACATTTTTTCCTGCCAGCCATGCCGAGTGCGATGCGCCGGCGCTACGTTTCCCAGTGCAACGGCGTGCCGTCGGCGGCAATGCCGTAAGTTTCTGTCTGCTGAGCATTCGCCGCTATGCCGTCAAAAGGGGAAGCCCGCGGTCTGTCCGTTGACACCGAATTCCTCGCGGAGCAGAATGCTACCGTCGATAGACTCTGCCACCTGCCCGCCCAAATCCTTACCAGCGATGTGGTCAGTGCGGAAGTGTTGCCCTGCGTAAATACGGCTCAGTCCGGCTTCCTCCGCCGCGGCAGAGAAACTAGTGAAGCGTCGTGTCACTCCTGGCAGTGACTCGGAGCTAACATCGAACGTGAATCGGTCGCCGAAGTAAAAGCTCAACACAGTCGCGCCCGCTTTACTGATTGCGCTGTGTGCTCCGGGGTAGGAAGGATCCGGAGCCGTGTTGGTGGGTAGTGGAAGCCACGTTGGATTCGCCTCAGTCTGCGGATTTCCATCAGTCTCGGCCAGTTGAACCGCAGTGACCGGACGCCAAAAGTTGTACGTGTACTTGGCTTCGAAGAAGGCGATCGCAGTGTCGGCCAGGCTTATATCCAGCAGCGCAAATAGCCGCGCGCTGCCCTCGAGATTGAGATGGCGTTGTAGCGCGGCAGTCTGTGCGATCTCGTTCCAGAAGTCCTGGATATTGCCCTTCCAGAACTGGCCGATCTCGGTTTGTTCCGCAGTGCGGGTTGTGCTGTCAATGAACCGAGACTTTTGACTTCATTGAAGACCTCAGTATAAAGGGCGCTTATGAGTGCCGGAGGAGGACCGGGACGGAACTCGTCGGCCCGCTCCAACGCAAAGGGCGTGACCTGGGGCCACTGGGTAAAATCCGCTGGCGCGAAATTAGGCGGTGTTAACTGGTAGTCTCCGGGCTGGGTTCCCGGGACGTACGGCGGTGGAGTTACATTCGCTCCATCAGCACTGCGCGCAGCGAGCAGTTGACCGGCAACTGCCTGCCCAACGGCTATTCCCTGAGCCTTTCGCTCATTATCGGGAAGCAGCGCTAAGTCCTGCTCCAGTTCCATATCCAACGACGCCTGAAACGCAGGGTATAGGAACACGAGGACATCATGAGCTGCCTCATCGGCCGCAGCTATTTCGGACGCGCTCCTCGAAACGTCGGGAAGGCGCACAAGGTACGGAGTGAACTTTGGGTCGATATTATTGACGGCATCGTAAATGGCGGCGTGCAAAATCGCGAAACTGCGAGTTGAGTGAATGGTAGCTGGCTGAGCGCCGGGCGTCCGAACGATTGCCAAAAGAGTTCTATTCCACTCGATGACGGCGTTGACGGGCTGGGCCGAATTCTGTTGTTCGTCCGTCGCTGCATTCGCAAGCGAAGCGAACTGCAAGCAAGAGCAAATTAACACAAAAATGGTGACGATTCTGAACATATGTTTACCTCACGTTGTTGATTAGTTTATTGTTTCCAAGAACGCCAGTACTCCGGCGTGCACATCTCTAGACTGAGAACCGCGTCAGATATTCCTTATTGTTATCAAAAAACTAACAAATCGGTGGCAAGTGAAGATGATGACGCCACTCCTACTAACACACGCGACGTGCGGCAGCTTGGAATTAACCAGCAAGACACTTGAGCTGTGCACAACCCCGTGTGTGCGCGGGTTGATTACCGGATTCTGCGCGTGTTTCGCCAGCAAAGCGGCTTTTAGATCAAACGCATTCATACCACCCTTTGTGAAAGCTTGCGGAGATTTTCCAACACTCAGCCTCTCGAATCCAAGTCGAGGATAGTTTGCCGGCCGGCTTTGATGCCAATGCGCACTCGGACGTAGCCGTCCCTTTCCGATCGAGCTTCGATCACGTAAGATCCCACTGGCAGTATCACGACCCCGGGA
>QHZR01000551.1 GCA_003224755.1 Acidobacteriota bacterium | reverse complement strand
ACCCAATCCTTTCTGCATTCCCGATCCTCTCTCAACTGGCTAGAAAACACGATCCAGTAATACCCTCAATTCGTGGTCCCCAACGCTGGCGAATACAAGGCGAAATTCTGGACTGCCTGGACAACGGCCCGCAAGCGCATGATTGGTCGTGGTAGCGATTCTCACCGCCACGCACATGCAGACAGCAGACACCCTGTTCGGAACCCCGAACGGAAGTCCTCGCACATGATCCGCTCTGCTGCATTGAATGCTCTATCAACTAACGCCGTGCACAACAGCGGGCCTCCAATCTGTCATCAAAAACCATGAGGTGCTCCCATGATCCAATTTGTGTGTGACTCTTGCGGCAGGGTAAAGAAACCTTCGGAGGCATGGATTGTAGGCACGGCAGCGGAAGCGGTAGGTGTTACGGCTGCCAGACGGGAAGTCACGATTCAATCGGCCTGGGACACAACAACTGCCATGCATCCCTTGGCTGTTCACTTCTGCTCCGTTAAATGTAAGGATAACTACATGGCCCAACTGTTCGCTCCCGGAAGTCCTGCGGAAAAAGTGTTGGCAGGTCCAGCACAAATTGTTGTGGAACGAAGTGGTCCTGCCATCGAAAGAATCGTAACGAAGGTCAAAAGACGCAGCCCACGCCGCAAAAAGCGTGCGGCTTGATCGAGCAAAGAGCACATCAGGGAATCTCGTTCAGAGGCTTGCTGCCTAATCGTTCGCCCAATCTTCCCAGCTCGATGGAACGCGACAGAATCTCTCAGATTAAAGTCGAGCTGACTCGACTGCCATCCTTCAGACGTGGGCTGATCCGCTTCAAGGACCATGAGTTCTTCACACCCCATGTTTCTCACCGACGCACTCCGACGGTGCCAATTATGGGAGCGAATCCGGCAAGTGACCCGGCGGAGAAAGCCAAAATCACACTCTCCGAATCTACCTAGCAAGGTTTCGGGCTGAGGTTTCGAGCTATTCCGCATGCAGTGGCAGGATCAAAGAGCGAAAGACCTCGTTGATTCGTTGATTTGTGGTAGCGTCAATCTGCGAAATACAACCTTTAGGAAACTGCCTTGCTCTCAATGAAAGCCAAACTCTTCGACGACGGCCTGAGTTTACGTGTCTCCCGTGACTCGCTTCAGATCAGCGCCTGGCCTGAAAGGCATGCCGCAGCGCTTGCCCGTGTTCGTGCTCTGCGCGGCACTTCTGTGTCCCTGCCTGCTTTCGGCAGCCCAAGTGCCGGTCCGTCACAAGGAAGGCTTGGTACATGGTTTTCTCGCCTTGCGCACATTGCAAGGCGAGATCATCGCCGACGCTGACCTGATCCAGAACGTACACGGCGACGTCGTGACCAGTCGCCTCGTATTTCACTTCAAAGATGGATCGCTCCACGACGATACCGCCGTGTTTTCTCAACATGGAGCCTTTCGCCTGCTCAAGGAACATCTCATTCAGAAGGGGCCGGCATTCGAGCACCCGATGGAAGTGATGGTGGACGCCTCAGGCGGACGGGTTACTGTGCGCTATACGGAGGATGGGAAGGAAAAGATCTCGACCGAACGTCTGGCAGTCCCGCCCGACACCGCCAACGGGATAATCTTAACGCTGCTGAAAAATATTCCTCCAGACACGCTGGAGACCAAACTTCCGTTCGTAATCGCTACACCAAAACCCCGAGTGGTCAAGCTGGCGATCAAGCCTCAAGGCGAAGAGGCATTCTCAACAGGCGAGGCACATCGCAAAGCAATCCACTACGTGATAAAAGTGGAGATCGGCGGGCTTTCAGGCGCATTCGCGTCGCTGCTCGGCAAGGAGCCGCCCAACACTCATGTGTGGATTCTTGAAGGCGAGGCTCCAGCGTTCGTGAAATCGGAGGGCCCGCTCGCGCCGGGCGGCCCGAGCTGGCGCATTGAGCTGGTGAGTCCGGTTTGGCCGCGTGCATCGACGAGCAATTCGCACGAGAAAAAGTGAATTGAAGATCCTCCTGTTGTCCATGCCGGATTCTTTCGAGCACATGCCCAGCATTGCTGTGCGCATGCCCAATGGCGCTCTCAGCTCGTTGGCTGGCAATGTCGATCCGCACCACCAGGTTGCCGTCGCCGACCTGATTCTCGTCCAGCATAGACTGGACTCCGATGCAGAATCATCAGATTGCACAAGACCGACGCCGAAGGTGAACGACGGAGGGGCGTAGACTGGCTAATTCACAGCCTAGCACCATAAACGCCATCGCATACGGAGGGCGTTGCTAGGCCGACCTTGCTTGATCGCCGTCGTATGTTGAGCAGACATGCTGCTCAAACTTGAATTGAGCCATCAAAAGATACGTTTTGGTTGTCTCTTCCGGGGTTTGCGGGGAATATATCCAGTTGCACTCAGCACAGCCGTAGAGCAGCACCACTGGACCCGTCTCCGGTGAT
>QHZR01000550.1 GCA_003224755.1 Acidobacteriota bacterium | reverse complement strand
GCGCAAGACGCATGCTGCTGCGGGAGATTTTGGAACTCGACGCCGGCGCGGTCGTACAACTCGATCGCGAAGTGCAGGAACCTGCTGATTTGCTGCTCGATGGCAAGCTCATTGCCCGGGGAGACGTGGTCATTGTTGACGGCAATTACGGACTGCGGGTGACTGAAGTGGTTTCAACTCCATTGTCGCGATGAGCGCGAGGGCAGAAATCAATGAACGTAGCAAGCTGGGCTTCAACCATACGGAGCAAGTGGGAGACGGTATTTCCCCGCTGCCGCGAGGCCGATTGCGGCAGCCGGAAAATGTGGACGCGGCTGTACTGGAGGCGCGCGGGAATCCATCTGGAAAATTCGTGGTACTGCAGTCCACAGTGCTTCGAACATGCGGTGCGCCGGTCCCTCACCTGCACTCAGTCCGCCTTGCCAAGCAAGACACAGCCGGTGCGCCACCGTATTCCCCTGGGTTTGCTGATGCTCTCGCGTGGACAGCTAACGAATCGCCAGTTGCGAATGGCTCTGGACGCGCAGCGAACCAGCGGCACTGGACGCATTGGGCACTGGCTGGAGCAACTGGGCTTTGCCACCGAACAGCAAATCACCGCCGCGCTAGGTGTGCAGTGGGCGTGCCCCGTATTTCCCATTTCTACCGCACGCGATAATTGTGAGGGCTTGCTGCCGCTTCCTCTGCTCGAAGCTTTCCGCATGCTGCCAGTGCAGTTCGTCCCGGCGACTCGCCTTCTCTATGTCGCATTCTGCGAAAGCATTGAATACACCGCCCTCTATGCAATTGAGCAGATGCTGCGCTGCCGCACCGAAGCCTGCCTGGTTGGCGATAGCGCCATGACTGACGCCTTGGGTTTGCTCGCAGAGTCACGTCGTCCGGCGGACATTTTGTTTGACGGGTGCCGCGACGCTGCTGAGATGGCACGCATCACCTGCGGATACGCGCTCAAACTGGGGGCGTCCGAAGTGCGGATTGCCTGTTGCGGCGAATTCATTTGGGCGCGGCTTGAGTGCTCGCGCGAACCCGCCAATCTCCTGTTCCACCGCCGCGATACAGCTCCCCAAGGTGATACATTGCACCTCACCGGCTGCCGTGGATCCTCCCGTCCTGTCGCCAGCTAAAGTCCCTGCCGGGCGTGCCGATAGGAGTTTATGGCGACGTAGTCTTAGCCTCGAGTTTGAGATTCACGAGGGATCCGCCCGCTGAATGGGCTTTCGTGGCTGGACAGACGCCCTGCCGCTTACGGAATCGTAATGAAAAAAGTGCGCGCGCTTATTGTGGACGATTCATCGGTGATGCGGAAAATCGTGGAGCGTTCTTTGCGCCAGGCCGGAATAGATCTTTCCGAGGTGCTGGAAGCAGCCAATGGCGCCGAAGCACTGGGGGCTCTGAATCAGGGCGCTGTCGATCTCATTCTGTGCGACATCAATATGCCCGTAATGGATGGGATTGAATTCCTGAAGCAACTCAAGGCCGTGGACGGAGCGAAGAGCGTTCCCGTTGTCATGATTACCACTGAAGGTAATGAAGCCCATGTGGTGCAGGCGCTCTCGGCTGGCGCCCGTGGTTACATTCGAAAACCCTTTACCCCCGATCAGGTGAAAGAACACGTGATCCCAGTGCTGGAAAAACCATGAGACCAGCGAACCAAGTACTCGCGAATAATCGAAACCAGGAAGAATTTCCTCCGTTGCTTGAACAGTCGGCCCGGGAAGTCTTCCAAATCATGCTGGGATGCGAGCTCGACCCGCCGACCGAGGTTCCAAGTCCTGAGTCCTTCGAATTTACCGCCATGGTTGGGCTGGCCGGCGAACTGTGCGGCGTCATTACCTTCCGCTGCAGCGCCCAGTCAGCCATGCTCATTACTTCCAAGATGCTGGGAGGAGACTCCAAGTATCCCGACGAGCAGGTTTGGGACGCGGTCGGCGAACTGTGCAACGTAATCGCTGGAACCTTTAAGAACAAGTTAACCCGTATCTCCGAGCGCTGCATGTTGTCCGTGCCAACCGTGATCACCGGCGCGAACTACAGCTATCACTCTCTCGCAGACTCGGGTTGCGTGGAGGTATTGTTCACCTTTAGCGAATCTGTTGTGTCGGTCTCTCTCGAGGTCCACAGTTAGATGTAAGGTTAGGCCTGCAATCCCGCACAGGCCGGAAGATTTTGCCGGGCATGTTTGATCAGACTCGGCAAGATCTTCCCTTTCAAGTTCACGTTAACTTCTCCTCATCTGACTTCCCAGCGGAGCGCGCTCTCGTGCAGCAGGTTGCGACAACGCGCGGCCTCGCACTTTGGCGTTCGGCGTGCTTTCCTTGAGCCCTGGAGAACAAATGTGAATAGCGGATACTACGCAGCCTGCGCGGGGTTACGAACGCAAACCCAAGCTTTGGAAGTTCTGGCCAACAATCTTGCCAATATCAACACCAATGGCTACCGCGAACAGCAGCCCACGTTTCGCTCGCTGCTGGCCGGCGCAGGCGGCCAGCAGATCGATCCTCTGAACCGCGCCATCAACGATTTCAATGTGCTCGGCGACAGTAGACTGGACTTGAGCTCGGGGAA
>QHZR01000024.1:6085-18350 GCA_003224755.1 Acidobacteriota bacterium | reverse complement strand
GCGATGATGGTCCGCGAGTTGCGGGAATGGTGATTTTACATTGTGGAGCGAAGCGGAATGGAGACTACTCGCTCGGTTATTTCGCCCTAGTGTCGAAAAGTGTACGTCGACGAATAGCTGGAGCGACCGCTATTGTCGGTGAATCGAGTCTGAGTGTCGGCCTCGAGTTCATCACCATCGGCTGGACTCAGGGTCATTAACGTGTTGCTGAAACTCGTTTCGAAAACGGCGGTCACTTTTTGCGCATTGTTTTCAGGATCAGCTGATACACCAGGCGCAAATGCCGTTCCGGAAACTTCTCCCCAGTCGCAGTCGGTGGGATGACAGGCGCCCCAGGCGCGTACCCACACTGATCCTCCCGCGGTCCTGACGCTGACAGTGGTGAGGCCTCTGGTGTGAGCATCGCTGTTCTTCCAAGTGCCTGAAAAATACGAGAGGCCTAGAGCCTGAGATTGATTGCGCGACGGATGATCATCGGGAGCTGGTTGGGAAGGACCCGGCGCCCCCTGTGCATTGACTTCCTTTATTGGTGGAGGTATCACGCTTGCAGATTGCGACGGAGCGGCGGCCGCGGGCACGCTGATGTGGCCGCGATGGATCCGAATACCACTCAGGACCAGACATATGCCGACCATCGCAGAAATGGCCCGAGCGCGCGGGCTAGGATCAATTTTGCCAGAAATTTTGCCGATGATGCCTATGCCAAGGAACGCTAGACCAGCGATCACGAACAGATTGTCGAGACTCATTTCGCCGAACACTTTCAGCCAGTCGCTCATTCAGCCTCCCCAGAATGCTACGCCCGAGGCGAGGGACTCCTGCTGTCGCAGTCAGACGAAGCTAACTGGCGCGAAAGTCCCTCGGAAAAATGGGCCGCAAACCTACTTCGGTTTTACGATGTCTTGCAAGTTCTGGGGCGTGCTGTCGCTGGGTGGATCCGTGGTTAGTTCCGGCTTCACGATATCTTGTTTCCCGCTTGGTGAAGTGGACTTTGCATTCTCAGTGTTCTTTTGATCAGCCATTTTATGTTCTCCTCATTTCGGTGAAATTTGGGCTACTAACTCTATAAAGCGAGAGTCCTGGCAAAAACCCGCCAGATCGGGGTCAGTTTTCAGGTTTTCGAGCAGTTCAGGAGCGGCTGCCTTCGCGACCTCAACCGCTTGCGCCCGCATGGCAAGCGCTTCGTAGGTAAGGATGGCTCGCCGGATAACGGTATTGTCGCTGGGAGAGAGGCGTAAAGCCTGACGAATTTCGGCTTCTGCCCTCTTGCGATCCCCGAGTCTTGCGGCAAAATACGCGAAGAACGCTCTGGCGAAACCACTACCTGGACTTTGGGTCAATTCGGATAGTGACAAATCCATTGCCTTCCGGTAGTTGACCCGAGCTTCTTTCGCGTGGCCGATTAGCCGCTCCGCGTCGGCCAGGTTCAGCAGCACCACATACTCATTCGGAGTAAGAGTCGCGGCGCGTTGCAAATACGGGAGCGCGTCCGCAAACCGCTTTTCCATCAGTAACACGCTACCCATGTTGTTTAAGGCGCGAGGTGTTTCCTTTATCTTGAGGGCGTTCCGCTGGGCCTTCTCCGCTTCGTTCATTCGCCCGAGATTTTCGAGTGACGCGCCCAAATTTGCGTATGCGTTATACATCCCCGGCGCGAGCTCGATCACCTTTTGAAATTGCTCGACGGCCTCCTGAAATTGGCCATGATGGAAATAATAGACGCCGAAATATTCATAGGGATCGTAGAAGGTCGGGTCCAGCGAAATAGCGTGACGATAACTTTCAATGGCCTTTTCCGGCATGCCAAGCTTGTCATAGACCATGCCAATTCGAATGAACGCCTCAATGTTACGCGGTTCGAGTTCGGCCACTCGCTGGTACTCTTGCAGCGCGCGACTATGCTGCTCCATGGCGCTGCTCAACATACCGCCAGAAAGGTGCACCCGGACCGAATCAGGCCCAAGGCTCTCGGCCGATTGCAAATATTGTTGCGCTCGTGTGAGGTGCTCTGCCGCGTGGGTATCGTCAAACTTGTTGATTTCAGCTTCGACTATGCCAGCAGGAGGGAGCGGAGAGCGCGGATCGAGCTGGGCGGCCTTCTCAAACCAGCGCAGAGCTTCGTCCAAGTCCTGAACATCGAGACGGAGATAGTACAAGCCTCGGTCGTATGGCTCGGTCGCAGCGGCAGAGATGGCTTCGCTGGGACCGCCTCGCAGGTTCAACGCGTCTGACACTTCGCCGGCCAAGGCGCCTGCTAAAGCGCCCTCCGTCGCTGGCGAATAACGAGCCGAAAATTCGTGCACCTTTGCTTGTGTTTGCAGATCAACTACCGATCCTTGGACTACGAGATCTTCTCCTTCCCTACGCACCGTTGTCTCAAGAGCGTGCGTAGCATGCAGCACTCTTTGTGCCTGTTCGGGAGTCTGGATCTGCATGTCTCGTGCCTTTGCCGGGGGTATTACCGCCACCATCCGCTGTCCGCTTTTCAAATGGGAAATACGATCCGCGGCGTCTTGCAGGGCTCCACCCGAAAGAACAGCAGTCGCGTCCGCAGCAGAGGCCGGAAGAACTACCAGGCGCACGCTTGGCGAAATGAAGAATTGATTGTGCACGCGTTCCCGGATTCGCGGAAACAGCAGACTTGACACCAAAAGCAGCGGAACTGCTAAGAACGATATTTTTGCTGCCGACGGCTTTTTCAACTTGGCCAGCACTTCTGCCGCACTCTGCGGCCGGTCTTTCGGAGACGTGCTAAGACAACCTGAAATGGTCCGGGCCCAGCGGTGCGGCAATCCACGGAACGTCGCTCGAATGTTGACGACCATGCGATCGGAACGAGTGGCAGTTGTTACATTGGTATCGGAGTGCGACAAGGTTGAAACGGCATCTTGGGAGCGCTGTCCCGCCACCATGTCGTAGAGAATCACACCGAGAGCATAAATGTCAGACGCCCCCGACGCCTTTCCACCCTTCCAGAGTTCCGGAGCGATGTAACGTGGAGTTCCGCCCAAGTCGCCGGACTGAGTGCCCTCTCCCGCTAGACCAAAATCCGTGATCACAGCGCGCAACTCATCGTTCTCACCGCGGCACAGAATCACATTCGCACTCTTTAGGTCACGATGGATGATGCCGCGGCGATGCGCTTCGGCGAGTCCATCGCAAAGCTGGCGCGCGATTTCAAACGCCTCAGGCTCAGGCAGCCTGCCGCGAGTTCTGAGATGCACCGAGAGCGTTTCGCCCTCGAGAAGCTCCATGGTGAGGAAGTCCACGTCGCCGTGCTCGGTGTGAGCGGTATGGATTTCGTTGACGCGGCAAATATTCGGGTGACTAACGGCAAGCGCGCCCTTGATTTCAGGAGATAGTCTTGGCTGGAATCCAGGTTTTGCCGACTTGATGGCGATGCGCCGGTTCAGCTTGCGGTCGAAGGCCTCATAAACCACGCCCATTCCGCCTTCGCCAATTTCACGAATAATTTCGAAGCGCTCAGCAACCACTTCGCCTATTAGAAACGCGGGTGGTGCGTCCGTGAAGGCGATTGCGGGGTGCCGGAGGAAAGACCCCATCTTCTCTTCGCCCTTGATGACATCAGAAGCTTCTTGCAATAGCTCTGGATCATTCGGGCAGGCAAGGCGCAAGTAGGAGTCGCGTTGCGCGGCGGGCTTCTGTAACGCCGCGGAAACGAGCTGCATCAGGCGCTGATCGCGTTCGACACTGCATTCCATTTCTTTGCACTCAGGCGCTCAAACAGCCAGCGGCGCGCCCGGTACCACTCGCGCTGAAAGGTGTGGAGAGTCAAATTGAGGGCGTCTGCCGCCTCATTGTCGGTCAATCCAAGAAAAAATTTTAGTTCGACGACAGCTCGTCGTTGCGGACACTCTTTGCCCAGTTCATCAAGCAGTTCGTCAACTGCAACCACTAGCTCAAGCTTGGTGTGATTGCTGAGAACATATTCGGGAAGACCTTCGAGGCCCATAAAGTGGACGTCGGGCCGCGCGCGCGCGTGATCAATCAAATGACGTCGCATGACTCGCGCCGCTAGGGCCAGGAAGTGTCCGCGATCATGCCAGTCAATATTCTTGGCAGCCGCCAGACGAAGGAAAGCCTCGTTCACTAGCGCAGTCGGCTGGAGGGTGTGGCCATTGCGTTCGCGCCGCAAATAGCGTGCGGCCAATGTGCGCAGCTCGGGCAAGACGGCTTCGAAAAGCCGGTTTTCTGCTTCCAGGTCTCCGCCACGCCAACGATGCAATAGCTGGGTAATCTCGGTAGGCTGACTGCGCATGCTCCCCCGCAACTTTGCGCAACATGTTAGCACGACCGGACGGCTGGTCTGTTGCATTTGTTTAGCGTTGTCTAGTTGCCGGGAACCTGTCCTACAGCATGGCGGCTTTTCCGCCAAAACCACGCTAATAGCGGTAGTACTCACTCCGTTACAGCCAACTTCGGATATTTACAGAATGGGGACCCATGGAAATTCTAGCCATACAACTGAAATCCGACGTCGTGCCAAACAAGTCTGCCGGTTTCATGCACAAATCAGCGCCGGAATGGTACGCCAGGCGGGCTTGGTTATCGTCTTTGAAGGTGCTGAGGACCGCTATTCCCGCCCTGAGGGACGATCAGCACCTAATTGTATCGCCTGAATATTCTCCTGAGTCTGAGCGCGATGATCTCACGGAGTTCTGTGAAGTCTTCTACAGCCTGGATAAGGGACAGTGGTTTGTCTGGCCATCCACAGTGGCTCACCCGTCCTGATTTCCAGAATGCCGGAGTTTTTGAAAAACAAGTGGCGGAGTTTTTCGCCGACAACGCTTTCTGATGATAGAGACAGAGAACGAAGCAGGATTACAGAGTTGAAGAGCATTATGACTTCGCGGACCGGTCCTGCCCTTGATTTTTGTCGCATCCTTGGTCATCGGTCGGGGGAGCGGTGGCCCAGGAACAAACGTCGCCAGCGGTGGTAACAGCAGCAATGCTGGGTACCACCGCTGGCGCGATTTTTACGCTCAAACAAAACCGGACTATCCGGATCGCGAGGTTTGTTCCGGTCAAGCCCACGGCGAAGACGGTAACCGTCGGGAGGATTCCAATGAGCATCGAACTTAAGGTTTATGACAACGGCGACCACACTTGTCTGATCTGGCTGCCGAGTGATCTGGCGGCGATTCCCGATTGTCGAGGTTTCGCCATCGAGCGGACCCGCAACGGCGAAAAGCTGAACTATCTGCATGGCTTCGTCGGCTTTTCGGACAACGACAAGCTGGATCCGAACAATCCGTGGAAGTTTCCTGTACAGCGATATATGTGGTGGGACTATGACGTCAGGTTAGGCGATAGCGTGCAGTATCGCGTGGTTCCAGTAGTCGGCAAAGACAAGGACAACTTGTCCTTGAAGGGCGATTTGGCGAGCACGCTCACGCCGGTGATGATCATTACCGGGCAACTCACTCCACACCTGTCAGCGTACTTCAATAAAGGAATTGTTTCCGCACAGTGGGTTTCGCGCGCACTGGATGCAGCGCCAAAAGGACAAAAAATTAGAGACCTAATCGGGACCGTGGACAATCCTCTGAGGGACGCACTGAGCGGCTTGCTGCGCCCTGAGATTATCTCCCTTCTCGATGACGCCAAGAAGGCCGGTGGGAAACTCTTCGCTGCGCTCTATGAATTGAACGATCCCGAACTGATCGCGAAACTGGAAACATTCGGCCAGGACTGCAATCTGATCCTGGCCAATGGCGCGTTCAAACCACCTGATAACGACGAAAACAAGGCGATCCGAGCGGTGCTCAAGACCAAGGTTCACGTGTTCGATCGCCTCGTTTCGTCAGGACATTTCGCGCACGATAAATTTGTGGTGGTGTGCGATTCGAACCGCAAGCCTTTGAAGGTGTTGACCGGCAGCACAAATTGGACCATCACCGGCCTTTGCACCCAGGCAAATAACGGTCTGATCATCGACGATCCGGCCGTCGCGCAAGATTTTCTCGATGCCTGGGGCCGCATCCACGCAGCGGGAAATGGTTATCCGTCGAGTCTCGCTGCCGCGAACTCAACCGCCAAGACTTTCGCCGTGGATGGATGCAAAGTTACGCCGTGGTTCGTTCCAACTCAGAATGCCGAGGACCTCGATTACGCGCGAAAGCTCATCAATGGCGCTAAAGATGGCATTCTCTTCCTCTTTTTTAATCCAGGCACTTTTCAGCCGGACGATCAGCCGGAAAGGTGGACGCTGTTGCAGAACGTACTGAATCGTCATCACGAGGAGAACAACGCCTACTACGATCCAAATCTGTACATCAAGGGCGTAGTGAATCAGGAAATTCCATACCTCACCGAGGATCAGGCGCCACCTGTAAAAGGCAAGAAACCAACTGCAGGGAGTCTGGATCCGACGACTCCGGCGCATTCGGTCGCTTTGTATTCAGGCGGGATCGAGCCGCCGGCGCGTCTCACTCACGACGTTCTGGTTCCCGCAAATATCAAGGACAATTTCGGCGCCTGGGAGAAGGAACTACTCGGCGCTGGAGTGCACGTTCACAGCAAGGTCATCGTCATTGATCCATTCGGCGAAAATCCCGTGGTCATGACGGGATCGCACAACCTTGGCTTCAAGGCGTCGAGCAAGAACGACGACAACCTAGTGATTATCGAAGGCAACGCGCCGTTGGCGGCGGCCTACGCGGTGAACATCATTGCGACTTTCCAAACTTATCGATGGAATAGCTATGTGGAAGTACACCGTCAGGATCCAAAGGTCTGGCATGGCCTGCAGGACACAGACAACTGGCAGCTAGGCTACCTACAAGCGGGAAGCGACCATTTGGCCGAACTTCAATTTTGGATGGGCAAAGACGAAGCCGCGATGGCTCAGCCAGTCGCCGCGCAAGCCGTAGCCGTAGGCGCCGGAAGTGTGCCCAGCGCATCGCTGCAAACGCATACGCAAGCCAGACAGGCAGCACATCAAGTGAACGCGGTCTCAACGCGTCAGCCGTATGGGGTTGCGGCGGGGAAACCGGCTAGGCAGGCCAGCTCCATCGACCAGCACGGAAGCCGCCATGACGAGCAGACAGCGAATGGGCGCAAACTTACCGCTCACACGAAACATTCTGGGAGGAAAGTGGGCGGTCGTTAACGCGAGTCCGCGGCAATCAGGAAAACCAGCCTGGTTGCCGCAGACTGTGCATTTGCATTTCACGCTTGAGTTCTCAGCAAGGGGCTATAAACTCTAGCTCTCAGCTTTTGGCTACACCAGGTCAGGACTAAAGCGAATATCTAAGGCTATCTCCCATGCCGAAAAATATCGCCATCTGTTGTGACGGCACCGGGGAAGAGTTCGGCGACAACAACTCGAACGTCGTCAAAATCTATTCGCTGCTGGAAAATTCCGCCCGCCAGGTCACCTACTACCATCCTGGACTGGGAACCATGGGATCCCGCTTCGCACCCACAAAGCTCGGGCGTTTCTGGTCGAAGCTTAAGGGGCTGGCGTTCGGCGCTGGCCTCATGGACAACGTTAGTGACGCCTATGTCTTCCTCATGAACGAGTACGAAGATGGCGATGCGGTTTATCTCTTCGGTTTCAGTCGTGGCGCCTATACCGTGCGGGCCCTGGCTGCCTTCCTCCACATGTTCGGTCTGATGCGAAAAGGCAACGACTCGCTAGTTCCATACGCAATTCGAAGGTTCCGAACCAGGGTCCGCAATAAACACACATTTGAGCTGGACAACAATTTTAAGAAGACCTTTTCCCGGGAATGCCGGCCACATTTCTTGGGCGTGTGGGACACAGTCAGCTCAGTGGGATGGATTTACGATCCCTTGCATCTGCCTTATACCGCGCACAATCCAGATATCGTAATTGGCCGCCATGCCGTTTCTATTGACGAACGCCGCTGCCAGTTTAGGCAGAACCTTTGGACCTCGGCACCCGGACAGGATTCCAAGCAGCTCTGGTTCGCGGGCACTCATTGTGATGTTGGCGGCGGACTTGGACCATCGAACGCCGGACTATCGGACATTACGCTGCGCTGGATGTTTGATGAAGCCACGAATGCTGGACTGCTGGCCACGCACGCCCCCGACAGTGTCGGCGATCCCAGCTCGCCCATTCATCCGTCACTGACTCGGATATGGTGGCTCCTGGAAATTCTGCCCAAACGCTACGTAGATATGAGCTGCACACCTCTTCAAGTTCGCTGGCGAATACCTCTAAGCTCGCGACGGTGGATGGCAGACGGCTCCGTTCTGCACCGAAGTGTGGAAGAGCGCATGAAAAATTCGGGCTACTATCCGGCGAATCTGCCAAAGACTTACACATTCGAGGGCACTGTGCTTGCCCCTTCCAAGTCCAAGACAGCAACTGAAGGTCTCCCTTCCTAGGTCTTATTTTCTGTCCTGGGATAACTCGCTCGCGGTAACATACTGGGCGAATTCTTCCATGCCCACGAACCAGAGCTGTGCCCACTATCCAAGCTTGCGCGACGCCGCGGTGCTGATTACCGGAGGCGCATCCGGTATTGGGGCCGCTATGGTTGAGCACTTCGCGCTGCAAGGTTCGCGAGTAGCCTTCCTGGACGTTGACGACACGAGCGCTGCCAATATTGTTCCGCAGCTTCGAACTAGGGCTTCGAATAGTCCCTGCTTCGTGCATTGCGATCTCACCGACATACCGGCGTTAAAGGCAGCACTAGCCAAGATCGAAGGGGAAATGGGGCTGGTGCGGGTCCTGGTGAATAACGCCGCCAGTGATGATCGCCACGCCTTTGCCGAAGTCACGCCGGAATATTGGGACGAGCGGATGGCGGTCAATCTGCGCCATCAGTTTTTTGTTAGCCAGGCTGTTGTTCCTGGCATGATACGAGCCGGCGGAGGTTCGATCATCAATATGAGTTCGATTGCCTGGATGATTCCATCCACCGGGCTGCCGGTTTATGTCACGGCAAAGGCCGCGATCGTTGGACTCACACGCACTTTGTCGAAGGAGTTAGGAACTGCCAATATCCGCGTGAACTGTGTGTCTCCTGGTGCGATCCTGACCGAGCGCCAGCGCCGCCTGTGGATGACTCCGGAGTATCTCGAGGAAGTCATGGGCCGGCAAAGTCTGAAACGCGAGTTGTTGCCGCAAGACGTAGCGCGGCTCGTGCTTTTTCTTGCCTCGGACGAGAGCTCCGCCATCACCGGACAGAATTTCGTCATTGATGGCGGCTGGGTGTAGAAGACGCGAGGCAAACCTGAAGGTTCACCTCGCGCAATACTCAATTAACGGTCAACCTCGTCGAGCCACTTACCCCTTGGAGCGTTGCGGTAATAGTGGCAGAACCGGTGCCTTGACCCGTCGCCAACCCGCCTCCGCTCACACCGTTGTTGATGGTAGCGACACCGGATCAGAGTAGGTGCCGATAGCGGTGAATTGCTGGGTTTGCCCGACGCTGATAGTTGGATTCACAGGCGTCACAACGATCGACACCAGTGGGTTCTTGTTGACCGTCAGCCCAGTAGAGCTGTTCACTGATCCCAACGCTGCGCCTATGGTGACCGTGCCAAATTGCCGGCCGGTCGCAAGGCCCGTGCTGTTGATCGAGACCTCGGTTGAATCTGACGAGGTCCAGGTCACCAGCGCAGTCAGATCCTGAGTGCTGCTGTCGCTGTAATTTCCAGTGGCGCTAAACTGCAGTGATGTTCCCTTCCCCATGGTCGCGTTCTGAGGACTGATGGTGATGGACTGCAAAACCGCCGGGCCTACATTCAAGGTTCCGGAGCCCGACACCGCGCCAACACTCGCGGTCATTGTCGAACTCCCCACTGTCAGCCAAACCCGAACTGCTGATGTTGGCAATGCTCCCCGATGAAGAAGTCCAGATAGCTAGAGTGCTTACATCCTGGGTGGAACTGTCTGTGAATGTCGCTGTCGCGGTGAATTGCTGGGTTGCACCCGCAGGAATTGTCGCGCTGCCAGGCGTACCAGCAATCGAGCTAATTACAGCCGGGATGACGGTAATCGAAGTGGAACCGGTAACCGAGCCTGAAGTCGCGGAGATGTTCGCCGAGCCAACTGCATTTCCGCTGACCAGACCACTCCCATTGACGGCAATATAGGCCACGGATCGTCGGAGTTCCATAGCACGGGAGAAAGTGTCTGTGTGCTGCCGTCTGTAAATGTTCCGACGGGGCTTAGCTGCACTGTCGTTCCAAACGCAATAGATGAATTCGCTGGGTTCAGGGCGATTGAAACCAGCGCCGCTGGCAACACGGTGAAACTCGTGCTTCCCGTGCTGGATCCGTAAGTGGCGCTGGTCACCGTTCCCACCGCCAATGTTTGCGCCGACCCCGAGCTGTCAATTGGGACCTCGGTGGCATCGGATGAACTCCAAACAGCAGCTGCCAAGTCTTGAGAGTCACCGTTGCTGAAAACGCCGGTTGCAGTAAAGCTCTGGCTGATCCCCAGAGGCACGGAAGTGCTATTGGGTGTTACCAGAATGGAAAGTAGTGTCGGCGCAGTCACCTGGAGATTGCTCGAACCACTGATGGATCCGGAAGTGGCAGTAACACTCACGCCGCCGATTGCCAGTCCCGTCGCCAGACCAGTGTTGTCAATCGAGGCGATCGAGCCGGGGGCCGACCAGCTCACTAGCTGCGTGTAATCCTGCGCGCTCCCGTTACTGAAATTTCCGGTCACGGTGAATTGCGTGCTCGTGTTGGTGGAGTACGCTGCGGTCACCGTAAGCGAAACCAGAATAGGATTTACCGTCAAGCTCGTTGACCCGCTAATGCTTCCGGACCTTGCCTGAAGGTTGACGTTCCCGGCAGCAACTCCTGTAGCCAGCCCGGTGCCGCTGACTGTGGCTAAGCTGGTATCTGAGGAAGACCAGGTCACGCTGCCGGTAATGTCCTGCTGGCTGCTGTCGGAATATGTTCCGGTTGCAGTGAACTGCTGCGTGCCGTTAACCAATATGGATGGACCTGCTGGCGTGACAGCAATCGAAACCAGCGCCGGACTTACTGTCAGGTTGTGTGGTTATTGATGCTGCCTGAAGTCGCCGTGACGACCGCCGTCCCGAGCGCCAGACTGGTGGCCAAGCCGGAGCTGCTCACAGTCGTAATGCTGGAATCGGAAGAGGTCCAGCTTACCGAGCTGGTGAGATTCGACATACTCCCATCCGAATAAGTTCCGGTCGCCGTGAGTTGCTGGGTGTTTCCAACTATGATCGAAGAGTTCGCAGGCGTGACCGCCAAGGAGGCCAGAGTACGGGCGGGAAGGGCTGGTTCCTGCGCTGCCGCATCCCGCGATGCTCAAACGCACGTTAATCACGATCAGGAACGCCATTCCCCGACGGATGTGGATCTTCAACTAAGCGGCAGACGCATTTGCTTTCAAGCTTCCTCCTCGTGAGGCCCTGAGCAGTTCTGCGCGCGGCGTTTTCGAAACGCGATGAGCTGCCTTTGTGCTGGGCTTGCATGCCATCATCGCCGCGGCTCTAGCGGATTGAAGAAGAAAGCAATCAAACGAAGGTACGTTACTGTCAATTTTGGAACTCACAGGTGTATATTCCCGGAAAAAGAACGGCCGCCTCTCAGCGCAACTTCTTGGCTGGAGTGGGGTTTAGCGAAGGCAGAGGTTTCTGACTAGATCGAGTATTGGAGAAAATTGTGCCACTTGCAATGACTCGCAGTAACGGAGCATTCACCAGGCTACTGAA
The DNA here is from genome assembly GCA_003224755.1 of Acidobacteriota bacterium. Classification (GTDB taxonomy): domain Bacteria; phylum Acidobacteriota; class Terriglobia; order Terriglobales; family Acidobacteriaceae; genus Gp1-AA145. Next base: position 6,654 of record QHZR01000024.1, on the reverse strand, counting down.
AGCAGCGGGTATCCTGCTTGTGCTGTGTAGCATTGCCCTATACGCACAAAACCGGCCGCGTCCGGATCGTGACTACGATCCAAACGGACAAGAATCCGACCGCCACGACATTGGAACCAGCGCCGGTGGCAACTGGACCGAATACCGCGCGGAAGACCCGATGACCGCGGCCAAGAAAGTGCGGTTCGAATTGCCCGCGGCAAACTCGGGCGACAGGGACGAGCAGGGGCGCGTCATTCTCTATTGCACCGATGGCAAGCTCAAACTGGCTGACTTCCGTCCTAATGTGAGGCTGTCACGGCCCGACTGGCCTGGATTTTGGGGACAACCACAAATGCGCGTCCGAGTGCGTGCCGATGACTCCCACAGCGACCACAGTTGGAACTGGGTCAACGGCCACTTTCTATCCATGGACAAAGGCACCACTCGCGAGTTACTTCGTGCGCGACTTTTCCGAATTGAATTCCGCACGCCCGATGGGCCAAGAATCGCGGAGTTCTCGCCGGCGGGACTCGAATTGAATCGCGTGCACGATGCTTGCGGATTGACCCCGCAAAAGCCGTAATCTT
>QHZR01000024.1:0-6068 GCA_003224755.1 Acidobacteriota bacterium | reverse complement strand
CCCTCAAACCGGGCCGTTCGGTGTCAAGCGAGCAGCCAGAGCACGCCAATCACCAGCGCAATGCCCGCGCCCGCGTACTGCACCCAGCGCGAATAGGCGCGGTGCACCTGTCCACCTTCTGCTGACAGCCTCGACATCTCCACGTAAGGGCGCAAGCCTCGGCGAAACCAGCCCTCTATCTCAACCTGCTGGCCGATGCATTCGTCGGCGTCCGTAATCGCGAACAGGAACCGCGCAAACGGAATCGACTGGCGGTACAGCATGAAGATGATTCCGGTTGAATCCTGAAGCACAAGATCAGGACTCCAGAACGCTCCCGGAAGTCCGCGGCCCACGATTTTTCCGCTGAGACGGACCGCCCGTGGACGCATTTGCGACACCTCGACATCTTCGAGCAACCGGCCAACGGTTTCTGCCTGGAAATCTCCGTGATATCGGTACCAGATGCGCAGCAGCCAGGATGCGGCTCCAATGATTAGAATTGCCGGCTCGGCTCCCGTAGGGACGTCAAAGCCAAAACCCGTAAGCCAACGCCGGGCGGTAATCCGAAACAGCAGTAGTGCAGCGCATATCCAAGGCAGGATCCAGATCAAGAACTCAAAGAAGAAGTTACCCCACTCGGTACGGCGATCTTGGGGCAGCGGATAGTGGATCGTCTGGTGCATATTTTCGGCCTCGGCATTCATGGCCCGCACGCGCAACGCAGTTAGGGGATGCGTGGAACTCATTTCGTACACCCTCGCCCAGGGATTGACCAAGTCCCAGCGCATGATCGCCACTGCTTCGCTGGGACTCGCGCCGGCTAGCGCCAGCGATGCCCCTGAGCGTAAGTTGGAAATTCCCATCACAGCCAGTGTCCCCGCCATTCTTTCTTCGCGCCGCAGTTCGCTCTTTTCTTTGTATTTGAATTCCTTCGCCTCCCTGTAAGCGCCATCCGCTTTCACCATTCCATATGCAATTTTGATCAGCGCCGACGAGAGTGCGTCCGGCATACCCGTTGCCTCCGCCGCGTAGTGGTCGGCGAAGTATTCGCGCGTGCGGTTTAACAGAAGAACAATGTACTGGCTGACCCAATAGCAAAGGTATGCGCTATAGGCTATCGCGCGAACGTTTTTGACATCTCGGGTGAACACGTAAAGCTGGTACAGCAGAACTGGAACCAGACCTGCGATAGTCATCACAACGAAATCCCAGTGTTCGATGTGGCCGATTTCGTGTGCTAGTACCGCATTCGCTTCTTCCGGTGTCAGTACATCTAGCAGTCCGCTGGTCACAACCACACGAGCATCACTCCGAACCCGGCCGAATGAAAACGCGTTGGGCGTGCCACTGTTAATGATTCCAATGCGCGGAACCTTCAATCCTCGTTGCGAACAAAGTTGCTCAACGAATGCGCGGTTCGGCGCTGGAAGCTGCGCTCCGTACTCCTCCCAGTGGATATCAAGAATGTGCTCAATCAGCCAGGGCGCGATTAGGTACTGCACGCCAACCAGTACAATGACGAACACCAGAGCGCCCGCTGGCGGTGCACCAAGTTTCGCTAGATAGGCGTCCCCAATTGCGAACACCAGGGCGTACAAGGCAAAGAGAATCAATAAAGACCGCATGAAGAACTTCATTCCGGCCTCCGGACTAGCAGCTCCAGACCCTACTAAGGAAGTTGGGCCTGAGCCGAGTGGCAGGATTGTACTACCAAGAGGTGTAACCGTCGCCCCGAACCGCAGCACCGAATTTAGGGTGATCAATTGTATTTAACAGGGTTTTTCATCGGGGGTGAGACAACGGGGACCCACATGATTCATCATTGAGCTATACGAGGTGCTGCCATGACGACCCTGAATTCCCTGCCCGGCATTTCACATTTGCCTTTATCGCAAGAGCAGCTTTCCAAAATCCACGCCTATTGGCGGGCGGCAAATTATCTCTCCGTTGGACAGATTTACTTGTACGCCAATCCTCTACTGCGCGAACCTCTGAAGCTCGAGCACATTAAGCCGCGGCTTCTCGGACACTGGGGCACCACCCCGGGTCTCAATTTCATCTACGCACACTTCACCCGCGTAATCAGGAAATATGACCTGAACGCGATTTACATCTGCGGCCCGGGGCACGGCGGTCCGGGCATGGTGGCGAACGCGTATCTCGAGGGTACATACACCGAGTTGTATCCGACTATTCAGCAGAATGAGGACGGTCTGCACCATCTATTCAAGCAATTTTCGTTTCCCGGCGGAATTCCCAGTCATGCCGCACCGGAAACACCCGGTTCAATTCATGAAGGCGGCGAATTGGGCTACTCGTTGAGCCATGCTTGCGGAGCCGCGTTCGATAACCCCGACCTGCTTGTCTGCTGCGTCGTCGGCGATGGCGAAGCTGAAACCGGGCCACTCGCGACGAGCTGGCACATCAACAAATTTCTTAATCCCGCACACGATGGCGCGGTGCTTCCAATTCTTCATTTGAATGGATACAAGATCGCCAATCCCACGGTATTAGGCCGCATGACCGATGCCGCGCTCACAAAATTGTTCTCGGGATATGGATGGAAGCCGTATTTCCTCGAAGGCCATGAACCGGAGCAGATGCACCAGGCGATGGCTGCGACTCTGGACCACATTGTCGAGGAAATTCATGGAATCCAAGACGATGCCCGACAGGCCAAAAGGACAGACCTTCCCGAGTGGCCGATGATCGTTCTGCGAACGCCTAAGGGCTGGACTGGACCAAAAACAGTGGATGGAAAGCCTGTGGAAGGAACATGGCGTGCCCATCAAGTTCCGGTTGCGGATCTGCAACAGAAGCCGGAACATCTGAAAATCTTGGAAGACTGGATGCGCAGCTACCGCCCGGAAGAATTGTTTGATGATAACGGCAAACTGATATCGGAACTTTCCGACTTGCCTCCGAAGGGCGACCGGCGTATGAGCGCGAATCCACATGCCAATGGTGGCTTGTTGCTGCGCGATCTGCTCATGCCAGATTTCAGAAAGTACGCCGTCAAGGTGACAAGACCAGGAGCGGAATTCGCAGAGTCCACGAGGGTGCTGGGCGGATTCCTCCGCGATGTAATGAAGCTGAACATGGAATCTAAAAACTTCCGCGTCTTCGGGCCAGACGAAAATGCCTCCAACCGGCTGGAAGCTATTTACGAAGTTACGGGCAAAAAGTGGATGGAGCCGATCCATCCGGTCGATGAAAACCTGTCGCGTGACGGTCGCGTGATTGAAATGCTCAGCGAGCATATGTGCCAGGGCTGGCTGGAAGGTTATCTGCTCACCGGGCGGCACGGCTTTTTCTCCTGCTATGAGGCGTTCATTCACATTATCGATTCGATGTTCAATCAGCATGCCAAATGGCTAAAAGTCACTCGCGAAATTGAGTGGCGCCGGCCCATTGCCTCGCTCAACTACTTGTTGACCTCTCATGTCTGGCGGCAAGACCACAATGGATTTACGCACCAGGACCCAGGCTTCATTGACCACGTCGTTAACAAGAAGGCCGACGTGGTGCGCGTATATCTTCCGCCCGACGCGAATTGCCTGCTCTCGGTGGGCGATCATTGTCTGCGCAGCCGCAATTATGTCAACGTGATCGTCGCGGGCAAGCAGCCGGAGCTGCAGTGGCTCGATATGGACTCGGCCATCGAGCACTGCACCAATGGAATCGGTATTTGGGATTGGGCCAGCAGTGATGACGATAGTGAACCCGATGTGGTAATGGCCTGCGCGGGAGATATACCCACGCTCGAGACTCTGGCAGCAGTGGACTTATTGCGAAAGCATTTTCCGGATCTGAAGATTCGGGTAATTAACGTAGTGGATTTGATGACGATCCAGCCCTCGACCGAGCATCCGCACGGCCTTACGGACAACGACTTTGACTCGCTGTTCACCGTGGATAAGCCCGTTATTTTCGCTTATCACGGCTATCCCTGGTTGATCCATCGCCTGACCTATCGCCGGCATAATCATGACAACTTACACGTTCGAGGATACAAGGAAGAAGGCACCACGACCACGCCGTTTGATATGACGGTACTGAATGACCTGGATCGCTTCCATCTCGCCGGTGATGCGGTTGATCGTGTGCCAAAGCTGCAGCGCATCGGAGGACACTTCAAGCAATATCTTCGCAACAAATTGGTCGAGCACAAGGAATACATCCGAATTCACGGGGAAGATTTGCCGGAGATCCGGGACTGGAAATGGGAACACTGAGCGCGGTGTTTTTCCTTCGTGTAGCTTTCTGCCCTTTGTGGTGAAAAGATCTTTTCACGATGCAAGCACGAAAAACCAATAACCACGGAGGCCACAAAGGAAAACCTACAGAGCCTTGCAGCCCGGTCTATCCTTCCCCATGAAGATTCTCGTCCTCAATTCCGGATCGAGTAGTCAAAAGAGCGCGCTCTTCGAACTTGGGCCGGATTCCGGCGACGATCCCGTTCCCCCGCTCTGGGAAGGCAAGCTGGAGTGGAGTGGTGACAAAGAAGACCTTCATATCCGCAATCGCTCGGGACAGGAGATTCGCCATCAGAGCAAAGCTGGTGTCCACCGGGCTTCAGTTGGAACCATGCTGGAAAATCTGTGGAGCGGGTCCACCGCTGTCCTCAAGTCTGCTTCCGGCATTGCTGTTGCAGGCCATCGCATTGTTCACGGGGGCCGCAAGCTGACACTGTCAGTGCGCATCACACCGGAAGTGAAACGCGAGATAGAGAATGTCGCTGCCATCGCTCCTCTGCACAACCAGGCTGGGCTCGAAGGCAATGAACTGATCGAGAAGTTGTTGCCCAACATTCCCCAGATCGCAGTATTCGACACTGGGTTTCATCGCACGCTGCCCCCCGAAGCTTTCGTTTATCCCCTCCCCTACGCTTGGTATGAACGCGGCATTCGCCGATATGGATTCCATGGGATCAATCACGAATACTGCGCACATCGCACCGCACAACTTCTTAAACGTGATCTTTCGTCGCTCAAGATCATCACCTGCCATCTCGGCAATGGATGCTCGCTCGCTGCAATCGAGGCCGGCAAGAGCATTGACACCACGATGGGCTTCACGCCTCTGGAAGGGTTGATGATGGGAACGCGGTCGGGCTCAGTTGATCCGGGGATTCTGATACATATCTTGAGGGGTGATCCAAGGGACCCGAGACGTAATCCCAGAGACGCGGCGCTCATTGAAAATGTCGATCACATGCTGAATCACGAGTCAGGATTACTTGGGATTTCAGGTGCATCGAGCGATATGCGCGAGGTTCTTGACGCTATGCGAGTCGGCAATGAACGGGCTCAACTCGCCTTCGATATCTTTGTTTATCGCCTGCAAGCCGGGATCGGGGCCATGGCAGCATCGCTCGGTGGCCTGGATGCGCTGGTTTTTACGGCCGGCATCGGAGAGAATTCCCCCGAGGTCCGCAAAGCGGCCTGCAGCAAGTTCAGTTTCCTTGGTGTTCAACTGGACGATGCCAGGAATTCATCGGCTAAGCCCGACGCGGAAATCTCATCAACTGGTTCCAGGGTGCGAGTCCTGGTGATTCGCGCCCAGGAAGACTGGGCGATTGCCAAGGAATGCGAACGCCTGTCCGATGCGGCCTCGCTATAACTCGCCTCTCCTGGTAGTTAAGAGTCACATCTGATCGGTACCCGCACAGGCGAATCATTGCTGGGCGATTGCTCCTTGGTTCAACTGTCGTTTACAGTCTCACTCATGCCCACCACTGGTGAACATTTTGAGCGCGCGGTTTCCGTCATGGCCAAATTGCGAGCGCCGGGCGGATGTCCGTGGGACCGCGAGCAGACCTTCGATTCCATCAAGCCCTACACGCTGGAAGAAGCTTACGAGGTTCTGGAAGCGATAGATAATCGTGATTGGGACGAACTAAGCGGCGAACTCGGCGATCTGCTGCTGCAAGTGCTGTTTTATTCGCAAATGGCGCAGGAGGAGAGCCGGTTCTCGATTGACGATGTGCTCGATCGGCTGTCAAGCAAGCTGATCCATCGTCATCCGCATGTGTTTGGTGAAGTCACCGCCGAGACTTCCGCCGACGTACTGCGTAATTGGGAAGC
>QHZR01000554.1:547-3176 GCA_003224755.1 Acidobacteriota bacterium | reverse complement strand
TCTTTGACGGCCATGGTGTTAGCGGCCACCCTGATGCGCAGAGACTTACAAGCTCGCGCCGGAGTCTTTGGAGCGTTGTAGCGGGACCACAATTGAACGTGACTTGGGCTGCGCGCTCTTGATCGCCCTAGCCCTGAATTCCGGAACTTCGTTTGCCTACGTTTGGCTGCTCGAAGCGAGCTTTGGCGCCACGCTGGGTAAAGCGATGGTCGGGATCCGAGTCACTCGCACTAACGGGCGAAACGCATTTGCTGCTTCGGCGATTCGAAATCTGTTCCGGCTTGTCGACGAGTTGGGCTTTTACCTGGTTGGCGGGCTGGTAGCCGGCTGTTCCAGATTTCGCCAACGATTTGGAGATATCTGCGCCGGCACCGCCGTAGTGGAAGCAGAGTTTGGTTTTGGGCTCAAGACCGGCGCCGTCCTGCTGTGGACAACAGTGCTCGTGGGAGCTGGCTGGGCTGTCCCTCGCATCTGTGCAGAGAACAACGCAGCGAACGGTCCTCGCTATTTGAACCAAATTGTCGTCCAGGTCGGGCAAAGCGAAAAATCTACTTATGTCAGAGTTGCTCGTTTCAGAATCGATGTTCAGCTCGCCTCGGGTACGGAGCCATAACGTGCTGGTGGATACTCAAACGCACAATCTCCTGGTTCCTCATCTCAGCTGAAGAGATAGATAACATAGCCCAAACACGAAGCAGGTCAAGAAGAGACTCGAAGCGCGAAAGCCAAGAAATAGTCTTCCAGGCATTCCGGCGGGATCTCAAATGTTCGCTCACCCGCAAAACTGCCCGTTGCCATCCTAGAAACGTACCGCTCTTTTTACCTGGATCATGATCGGCTCGGCCTTAGCAACTCATTCAGAACCGCCATGATCCTTCGACAGCCTGCCGCGACAAGAGGAGCCTTGGATCCGCAAAAATTCAGGATTTGACCGAACACACACCACAGACAGCTCACGTCCTATAATAGATAATGCACCGTGTGCGTGATGTGATTAAATTCGCGGGTGCTGCGAGTGTTGCCGCCGAACATTGAGGCTGATATGACCTCGAAACCTGCTGATGTGGTCTAGTCCTGAATCAAGAGGATATGCTCCCTGTTGTTGTTCAACAGATCGTGCACCTCTACCGAGCGTGTCTTGATGCGTACCACTCTGTAGCGGCGATCGACGAAGTCACCCTCCATTGCGATAAAGATGTCTTCGCCTTTAGAAAGGAAGACTTTCCGGGGCTCACCGGGAATCTCGGCAGCTCCAAAGGGCTTGAGGGCGATGGACGAATGCGGCGGGTCAGCATGAGCATTTTCGAGAGCCGTCTTTATTGGTGATCTTGCAGGCTTACCCACATCTTCTGCCGCCCGGAAGATATTCCTCCTGCTCGCATACTCGGCTCCCTCACTTTTCATAAGGAATTCGAGCCGCAGGGTCGGGTCTTGCACCGGCACTGACAAAGAAAGGGCAGGGTCTTTGCTGCGGCCCACCGGGCGGCTCGTCCTTGGAAAGTGGGCTGCCCCGGTGGGCACTTCTGTGGGCTGCTCCGCCACCGCCGTCGGCGCACTCTCTTGCTGCCTGTACATGCGAAGCAAAAGAAAACCTGCTGTCACCAGTAGCACGATGGCGGCCATCAGCTTGGTGCGATTTTGAGCGCGCATTTTGATTCGGGCCCCGTTTTCTTGATGAGCGTTTCGTTCTTCATGGAGCGATTGTAGATTCATCCTCCGATCAGTAGTGTCCCAGATAGGCTGCGGCATGAAACAAGCATTTATGTAACTCCTCTTTATGCAACTTCTCTGAACAGTCTTCTAATCCGATCAACAAAGTACTTCGGATCCTCATCTTTAGGAATCAAGCTGTGGGCGGAAGCCGTAGTCGCAGGAGCGCGGTAGCCGACCAAAAGTGCCACTTGCTGCCGAGGGCTCGCTACCTCGCCAATTTCTTGGCAAAATTTGATTGCGGCCGACGGATTCCTTTCAACGTCCACCAGCACCAAATCGTAAAGGTATGGCTGCCAGCGAGCGCGGGCTTCGTCTGCATCGCGAACCGTATCCACCGCATAGCCCTGCTTCTCGAGAATCTCTGCCCGCGCTTTCTGGCTACTCGGGTAGTCGCCGACAAGCAGAATTTTCCATTTAGCTTTTGGTAAAGCAGGCCTATTGGCGGGTTTTCCAGCAGTCGCCATGATCTTTTTAATAAGGCAAACCCTCCCTCCAAGTTAGCGGGGGCGTTTTCGATCCCAAACCACCACGCAACTCCGGGGTACGTGAACTAGGCGTCGGAAGCCGCCAATTCAGCCGGTGCTGTTTCTTTTCGCACAACGTATTCATCCAAGATAACGGCTACCAGAGCAGCCGTGGGCACACCGATAAGGGCTCCCAGCACTCCAGCGAGAGCGCCGCCCAAACTAAGCGCAATAATCACGGCCAACGGTGGCAGGTTCAGCTGGTATAGGAGATAGAAAATCACAACTCCCAGCAGTTTCCACCACGAGTCAAAAGCGGCCACGATACCGGCCAGTATCACGGACATGACTGGCCCGAGGATCGGAACTATGTTCGCCAAACCCGCGAAGACCGAAAGCGCATAAGAATACTTAATTCGTAATAGCCCGAAGACGATGGCACTAGAGATTCC
>QHZR01000554.1:0-480 GCA_003224755.1 Acidobacteriota bacterium | reverse complement strand
GAAACCGGTGATGCCTCGGAAACAGAGACATAGCCCAATGAAACGCGCGGTCGCCGTCCAGGATGAAATATGCGGTCAATACAAGCCAACTGAAGAATCCGACAAGGCCTCCCGCGATGCCCTTTAACAATGAGAAGATGCCTCGAGCGGTGCCGGAGAGGTATTGCTCGAGCCGGGCAGCATCAAACTTTCCAGCTATCGGCAGCTCACTAAGGCGTTCGAAAAGGGAAACAGCGCGATGGGGCCAATCAGCGGCGAGGCCTTCCACATCACGAATAATTGGCGGCGCCAAAAAGGCCAGGACAAGCATTGCAGCGGCAAAGGCGAATGCTGCGATAATCAAAACCGCGAATCCACGACTCGGGTTCCAGCTTCCCATCCGAACACGGCGTACGAGTTCGATCACTGGCCTGAAAACTACAGCAAAGAGAGCGCTGATGTAGATCAACAGCAGGACGTGGCGCACTTGGTAGGCGACAA
>QHZR01000544.1 GCA_003224755.1 Acidobacteriota bacterium | reverse complement strand
ACGCTCATCAGCCACATCATGCAGGTGTGGAGAGATGACGGGGTGCCACCGAACGTGCCCATGCTGATCACGGAGCTCAACATTACCTGGAATGCGGGAGAATCCTCGGTGGACGCTTTCGGCGCGCTCTGGCTGGCAGATTTTACGGGAGCATTCTTCACGGCGGGTGGCAGCGGAATGTACTACTTCCATTATTTGCCGATGGGCGTGCACCCGGGATGCGGCAGTTCCATGGGAACGTTTGGCATGTTCACCACCGATTCCAACTTCCATATTGAGCAATACACTTCTCAATACTTCGCGAGTCAGTTGATCACGCAAGAATGGGCGCAGCCTGGGACCTCCGTTCACAAAGTGTTCCCAGCAACCAGCGACATTACCGACCCCGCCGGACATATCCTGGTAACGGCATATGCCCTGTTTCGGCCAGATGGTCAGTGGGCATTGATGTTGATCAACAAAGATCAGCTCAATTCCCATCAAGCCCGCATTGTGTTTCAAGACGCGAACACGGCTCGCCACTTTGTGGGAGCGATCGACCGGATCACCTTTGGCAGCGAGCAGTATCAGTGGCACCCGAGTCTCACCGGCGGTTCAGCAGATCCGGATGGCCCGGCATCGAAATCTGAGATCAAAGCTAATGCCGGAACCACGTACATCCTGCCTAAAGCTTCGATTACTGTGCTACGGGGAAGACTCGCCACCGACTGACGTGCTGCATCCGCGACTGCAAGGACTACTGCGGGATTCCTGTCAACACCTTCACCGCAACCAGCTGATTGCCGAGCTGCGCTGCAGGAAAATCCAGTCCTGTTTTGAAACATCACATGAGATAAGGTATAGGAGTGGTTCCGACCAAGGCCAATCTCACCGTCCCTTATTTCGACCTGACCGCGCAGTACCGCGATCTTCGTGACGAGATCCGCGACGCGATTGATCGAGTCTGCAGCAAGGCAGCCTTCATTCTCGGCGAGGAAGTCGAGCGGTTCGAGCAGGCCTTTGCAAAATACTGTGGCGTGAAGCACTGTGTCGGGCTGAATTCCGGGACGAGCGCGTTGCATCTTGCCATGCTCGCGGCTGGGATTGGGCCGGGCGATGAGGTCATTACGACAGCGAACACATTTATCGCGACCGTCGAGGCGATCATTTATACGGGAGCAACTCCTGTCTTTGCCGACATTGATCCGGCAACGGCGAACATAGATCCCGAGAAGATTGAACAAGCGATCACGAAGCGAACTCGCGCAGTCATTCCCGTGCACCTCTATGGCAGGCCGGCAAACGTCGAAGCGATCACGCGGATGGCTTCGGATCATCGCTTTCTGATCATCGAGGATGCATGTCAGGCCCACGGCGCAAGTTTTCAGGGCAAACGAGTTGGCGGATTCGGACATTCTGCTGCGTTCAGCTTTTATCCGGGTAAGAATTTGGGCGCATACGGCGAAGGGGGCGCGCTCACCACCAATGACGACGAAGTTGCGAAGCTGGCCCGCGCACTGCGCAGCCACGGCGAAACCGTACGATACATTCACAAATACGTTGGCTACAACTACCGCATGGATGGCTTCCAGGCGGCAGTGCTGAATGTGAAGTTGAAGCACCTCGACGAATGGACCTCGAAGCGTCAAGCATTCTCATCTCTCTACGGTGAACTGCTGGCCGATGCCCGTGTGGACCTGCCCCAGGACAGTCCAGAAGCAGAATGCGTCTATCACTTATTCGTGGCCTATGTCGAAGACCGCGACCGAGTCCGCGCGGCTTTGCAAGAGCGTGGCGTGCAAACCGCAGTGCATTACCCAAAGCCGGTGCACTTGCAGGAGGGGCTGGAGCACCTCGGATACAAAGAAGGAAGCTTGCCAAACACCGAACGGGCGTGTCAGCGGGTCATGAGCATGCCGTTATTTCCTGAAATGACAGTTGAACAGGTCAGACACGCGGCTTCTAGTCTTAGAGAGATCGTTGGCACGCCCTCATAATACAAAGAAGGGATTTCGGGTAGCGAAAGAATTTGGCCGAATCCTTTATCCCGTCTTCCCAAGCGGTACGGCTGTCGGAATCGACATTGTCGCGAGCGCCTGATCAGTCCATTTCAAGCTGCGAATGCGGGACGCAGCTAGAGGTGAGTGTTCCTGATCTGCGATTTCCGCTGCGGCTTGCAGCGCCTCGTTAATCGCCAACAATGCAAGAGATGAGCCTTTCGCTTTGAGGCTGGTCAGGGCATACTTCCTGCGAAGCTCTTCGGCCAAGGTCATGGTTCGCCTCCTCGCTTTTGGAATTGTGCGAAGCTGGGGTTACTTACGCTGCACGGCTCGTTGTTGACTGCGCCAACCTGCGAAGGTTGGTAAGCGCGACGTCCATAGCGCGGTGCTCAGCCGGCAGCGAATGCGTAAAACTTTCTTCGATCCTGTCCAAAATCGCGCTGCGAGCGGTAGTGATCCGCTCAGGCAGCTTGGTTAGATCAGTCTCCAAGAGCGCCGCTTCATACAGAGGCTTCCAGTCGCCGTTGCCGGATTGAAAGGACTGAATCATTCTCGAATAGTTGTCCTAATTCTGCCGGAATGAAAGCGCCAAGAAACGTCAACTGGCTGGTTGTTGATCTGAGCCGGACGGAACACGTACAGCGCCCAGCGCCTGCAACAAACGGAAGATGTGTCCAGATTGCCCTCTCCGTGCTGCCGACCCATTTGTCAAGAAAATCTTTCAGTTTCATGAACGGGACACGGGCTTCCCCGGTGCGACAAGTTTTACAGCGGAATTCCTATCAAACACCTTCACCGCGGCCGGCTGGTTGTTAAGCTGCGCTGGTCAGGACACGCAGCCGGGGATCGCCCAACGTGCCTGTGCTTGCTTCAGTTTCTGCATCAGGCCTCGTCGTCCAACTGGCACGCGAGTTCGGGCATGACTCTGGTCGGATTTCTGCCTGGACGACGTTTTGTGATTTACTCCGGACCATCGCGCATCAGCGATATAAAATGCAATCGCTGTTAAGTTTCAGTAGG
>QHZR01000154.1 GCA_003224755.1 Acidobacteriota bacterium | reverse complement strand
CAGCGAGGTACGTAGGTAAAATCTTGTTGACGTCGTCACGCGAGAAGCCCCACGTGGTCTGCGTGAGATCGTTGGTGCCGAAAGAGAAGAACTGCGCCTCTTTCGCGATCTCGTCCGCTACCAGCGCGGCGCGTGGCAACTCGATCATTGTTCCGACCAAGTAATCTACGGTGCGCTCTTTCTCGTCGAAAACTTCTTTCGCCACGCGGTGCACGATTGCAGCCTGGTTTTCTAATGATCTCGGGGAACACCTTCACGCCGTCTTTCGCAACTGCAACTGCAGCTTCGAAAATGGCGCGCGCCTGCATCTCGGTAATCTCCGGATAGGTGATCCCGAGGCGGCAGCCGCGATGCCCGAGCATGGGATTGAACTCGTGCAACTGCTCAACGCGCGCGAGCAACGTGGGCAGCAGCTTCTTCAGATCGCCGACAGCCTTGGCACCGTAGTCGCTGTACTTGGCGACCAGGGCCTTCTTCGCCTTGGCATCGCGAATTGGCAGCGTCTCAATATCCACCATCAGCTCTTCGCGCCGCGGGAGAAACTCATGCAGTGGCGGATCGAGCGCGCGGATGGTGACCGGGAAGCCGTCCATGGCGCGGAACACGCCGATGAAATCATTGCGCTGCATGGGCAGCAGTTTCTTCAGAGCGGCGCGGCGGTCTTTCTCGTTGTTGGCGAGAATCATAGCGCGCATGTGAGGAATCTTTGCCTCGCCAAAGAACATGTGTTCGGTGCGACAAAGTCCGATACCTTCTGCGCCGAACGCACGTGCCTGGATAGCGTCGCGTGGAATGTCAGCATTGGCGCGCACTTTCAGCACGCGGTACGGATCGGCCCATGCCATGAATTTCTGCAGCTCGGGATCATCCGGGGATGGATCAAGTGTCTTCAGTTTGCCCTTGATCACGCGGCCGGTGGTGCCGTCGAGCGAAATCCAGTCGCCCGCCTTGAAAACCTGCCCTTTCACTCGCATCTCTTGGGCCTTTTCATCCACGTCGATGTCGCCCGCGCCCGCCACGCAACACTTGCCCATACCGCGCGTGACCACAGCCGCGTGGCTGGTCATACCGCCGCGCGAGGTGAGAATGCCCTTTGCCACCTCCATGCCGTGAATGTCTTCCGGCGTGGTCTCGGCGCGAACCAGAATTACAGGAACTTTCGCTCCGAGTCCTGCACGTTCGACTGCTGCATCCGCCGTGAAAACGATCTCGCCGACAGCTGCACCTGGCGATGCCGGTAGGCCCTTTGCTAGCACTTCGATTTTTTGACCCTTCTCGTCAAGACGAGGCACCAGAAAGTCATAAAGCTGGTTCGGCTCAACGCGGAAGATTGCTTCTTCCTTCGTGATCAGTCCTTCTTCCACCATCTGCAACGCCACTCGGACAGCGGCCAGACCGGTGCGCTTGCCGTTACGCGTTTGCAGCATGTAAAGCTTGCGGTCCTGGATGGTGAACTCGAAATCCTGCATGTCGCGGTAGTGCTTCTCCAGCCGCGTGGTGATTTCGCGCAGTTGGTTATAGACGTCGGGCATGACCTTTTCGAGTTCGAGGATTGGAACCGGTGTGCGCACGCCCGAAACAACATCCTCGCCCTGCGCGTTCATCAGGAACTCGCCGTAAAACTCTTTCGTGCCGATCGCGGGATTGCGCGTGAAGCCGACGCCGGTGCCGCTGGTGTCGCCGAGATTGCCGAAAACCATGGCTTGCACGTTGACGGCGGTGCCTAGCATGTCGTCAATGTTGTTAATGCGCCGATAGTGCTTGGCGCGATCGTTCCGCCAGGAGCGGAACACGGCGTCACGCGCCATCGTGAGCTGTTCGTGCGCATCCTGCGGAAAGTCGCGCTTGGTGTGCTTCTTGACTACTTTCTTGTACTCAGCGATTACTTCCTTCAGCGCCTTGGCATCGAGTTCGGTGTCGAGCTTTACTTTGCGTTGCTTCTTCTTGCCATCGAACACTTCGTCGAATTCGGACTTCTCAATGTCGAGCACTACGTTGCCGAACATCTGAATCAGGCGGCGATAAGAGTCGTAAGCGAAGCGCGGATTATTGCTCAGCTTGGCCAGCGCTTCGACGCTCTCGTCGTTCAGGCCGAGGTTCAGAATCGTGTCCATCATGCCGGGCATGGAGAACTTTGCGCCCGAGCGCACGCTGACGAGCAGCGGATTCTGTCCCTTGCCCAGCTTCTGCCCCTGCAGTTGTTCGAGCTGGCGCAATGCTTCGTCCATCTGGCGATCAACATCTTGCGACACGCCGCCCTTGCGCATGTACTCACGGCAGGCTTCCGTCGCGATGGTGAAGCCGGGAGGGACAGGCAAGCCAGCATTCGTCATCTCGGCAAGGCCTGCGCCCTTGCCGCCGAGATCGTCTTTCATTTTGCCGTTGCCGTCGGCCTTGCCCCCGCCGAATGAGTAGACGTATTTGGTCGCACGTTTCGGTGTGCTCTTTGCGCTTTGCTGGATCTCAGTTTCTGGAAGTGTCGACGTCGCCATATGAATGGGTTTTCCTTTTCTAAGAAGCTCTTCAAAATGTGGAGACAGCCGCCCTCGGCTGTCCGGTCGAGCTAAACTCGACATTCAACTTGTAAAGCATTGCTGGGGCCGGGGCTCTGGCCCGGAGGACAGCCGAGGGCGGCTGTCCCCACGTTTCCGGTTTCAGATCAGGACTACTTGCCCTGAGTCACAATCTCTGAAAAATCAGCGATCGTGGAAAACTCTTTCAACAGTGTTTGCAGCAGCGCCAGACGGTTGGCGCGCAAGCGTTCGTCTTCAACCATTACCATTACTTTATCGAAAAATGCGTCCACTGCGGGTCGAATCCGCGAAATTTCCGTCAAGGCGCGAGAATATTCCCGCGCCTGCCGGAATTGGGCCACCGCTTGGGCGATTTCCGGGATCTCGGCCCCCAGTTTTCTCTCGGCTTCTTCCTGGAACAGACTGGAATCTACAGCGGAGCTAACTTCCTTTCCTGTTTCTCTCGCCTGGTGAAGAATGTTCTTGATCCGCTTGAACGCAACCGAAATGGATGCAAAATCCGCCGAGCTTCGGACCTCTGAAACGGCGGCTGCTCGTGCCACAGCATCCACTACATCATCTGCGTCCGCCATCAGAACAGCATTCACCACATCGTAGGCATACCCAAGCTGATCGCGAAGATAAAACTCGATGCGCTCGCGGAAAAATGCCCCAAGCGCATTGGCGTAATTTGTTCCTTGCGCGAACTTCTTTTCCGCTACGGATCCAGCGTACGTTTCTCGCGCCAGCTTAATCAGGTCTGAAATGAGAATCGGCAGTTTGTGCTCGGCCATTGCCTTCACGATGCCGTTCGCCTGACGCCGCAGAGCGAACGGATCTTTCGATCCCGTTGGTTGCAGGCCCAGCGCAAACATTCCCGCGATGGTCTCGGCCTTGTCGGCGATCGAAAGCACAGCGCCTTCGACACTCCGCGGCACAGAATCCTCAGCCGACACCGGCTTATAGTGGTCGTAGATAGTTTGCGCGATCAATTGCCGCGTCGCATCCGGCATGCCGCGATCAAGGTTCTGCACGCGGGCATACAGTCCGCCAACAATCCCCTGCAACTCAGTGAATTCCTTCACCAGTTCCGTTGTCAGGTCTGTCTTCGCCAGACACGCCGCTTTGTGAACGACACCTGGTCTGACCGCGATTCCTTTCTGCTTGATGGTTTCAGTCAGCCAGCTACATAGCCGCTGCACTCGAAGTGTCTTCTCGTAATAACTGCCAAGATCTTTTTGAAATGTAACGTTCTTTAACCATGACACTCGGTCTCGCAGCGGATGCTTCTGATCGGTCTGCCAGAAAAAGCGTGCGTCGTTGAAGCGGGCACGCAGCACGCGTTCATTGCCATGACGGATTAGGCCCTGCGGATCGCCGTCGGTATTCAGAACAGCCAGGAAATTCGGGAGCAGCTTTCCTTTGACATCTTCGATTGCGAAATATTTCTGATGGTCGCGCATGACCGTGACCAGCACTTCTTCCGGAAGTTCGAGGAATTCGCGGTCAAAACTGCCGAGAATAGCCGAAGGCCATTCGGTGAGATTCACGACCGTGTCGAGGAGGGAAGGGTCTTCTCTCCACCGGGCGCCCGGAATGGTGCGAGTTGCGGCATCGAGGGCTTTGCGAATCTGCTGTTCGCGTTCGGCACGACAAAGGACCTTCGCATTGCGCAGGTTTTCTGAATACTCAGAACTGCGGGAGATGACGACGGCTCCCGGAAACAATACCCTGTGCCCACGCGTTCCATTGCTGGCCCGGATTCCGCCGAACTCTAGGGGAATGACCTGATCGTCAAGCATCGCTACCAGCCATCGCACAGGACGGACAAAGCGTTCATTCGGCTTCCGCCAATACATGTTTTTCGGCCAGTAGATCGACGCGATTTCCTTTGGGAGCAACTCGGCCAATATTTCCGCCGCGGAGCGCCCTCTTTTCGTGACCTTCGCGGAGAGATATTCGCCCTTCGGGGTTGTCACTCGCTCGAGTTGTGCGACCTCCACCCCGGCCTTCTTCGCGAAGGCGTGTGCGGCATTCGTAGGCTGCCGATCTTTGAACGAGACGCTCACCGCCGGGCCGGTGATTTGCTCGCTCACGTCCGGCTGTGCATCAGGTATTCCTGGTGCCAGTATCGCCAACCTTCGCGGAGTATCGACGTGACTGATTTCCGTCGCGGCCGGAAGGCGCTCCCGACTCAGCAGGTCCGCGACCCGGCGTTGCAATTCCTGCTGCGCGCTCGCGATCATCCGCGCGGGAATTTCTTCAGTTCCGATTTCGAGGAGAAAATCAGGCATCTGTTTTATGCCGTCCCTTTCGGGACCCGGATCATTTTCGCATCTGACCCAGGACTGACGTCCTGGGCTAACATGTTCCGCCCTAACGGGCTGGGGCATTTAAGTCACGAAGCTGTCGGAGTCGGCCGCCATCTTCTGCTTTGCTCACGAATGCTCTGCTCAGGGAGTTGCCGGGGCCATGTCTGCAGCGTTCTGCTCCGCCGCAGGTTCACTCTCCTCTTTGTCTGCTTGTGGCTCGTCCTTCTGCTGGTCCACCCAAGCCTTCGCGATTCCGACCGCCAGCGCCCGCACACGGGCAATCACGCCAACGCGCTCCGTCACAGAAATTGCGCCGCGTGCATCGAGAATGTTGAACAGATGTGAACACTTCAGGCATAACTCATACGCGCCGAGCAAGGGAAATCGCTTCTTGTCATAAATGGGGTGCCCCAGGTCTCTCTGGGAGACCTGGGGTTTTTCCCGAACTATCGAGTACCCGTCCAGCAACGCCTTACACTCCCCCTCGCACAATTCAAAGTGCTTCCACGCCTTTTCCACGTCCGCCATTTCGAAGTTATACACAGACATCTGCCGCTCGTCTGCCAGCCGCACGTCACCGTACTTCACCATGTCTCCCGTTTTCGGATCGCGCGCCCACACGATTTCGTAAATCGAATCCACGTCCTGCAAAAACGCCGCAATCCGCTCGAGGCCATACGTAAGCTCGGCGGAAATCGGAAACAAATCCACTCCGCCGCATTGCTGAAAATAGGTGAACTGCGTGATCTCCAGGCCGTCGAGCATCACCTGCCAGCCGATGCCCCACGCACCCAGTGTCGGGGACTCCCAGTTGTCCTCTTCGAACTTGATGTCGTGCTGGCGCAGGTCAATGCCCAGCGCGCCCAGCGACTCCAAATAAAGCTCCTGAATATTTTCCGGCGGCGGCTTCAGAATCACCTGCAGCTGCATGTGCTTGTACAGCCGATTCGGATTCTCACCATAACGACCGTCTGCCGGCCGACGCGACGGCTGCACGTAAGCCACTTTGTAGGGTTTTGGATCCAGCACGCGAAGAAAAGTCTCCGGCGCCATGGTTCCAGCTCCAACTTCAAGATCGTACGGCTGCTGCAGGACGCATCCACGCTCCGCCCAGAAGGACTGAAGGCGAAGGATGAGTTCCTGGAACGAGGGCGCGTTGGGTTTAGACGGATTCAAGTAATCAAAGCTTTCAGCTCCCAGCCCTCAGCGCTTGCTGCCGCTGAGAGTTGAAGAGCTGCGAGATTTTAGTGCAAGTTGTGATTGTAAATGCAATCGCCATTGACGGACGAGTCCCGCCCTTGCGACACGAGCCGGTGGCGCATGCGTGCGGCAAATATCGGTTCGCCAGCGGTATCGTTGGCTTAGATCTTAAAATCCGGGCAGGAACGAGTATCCGATTGAGATCGCAAACCGGGAGGCGTTCGCGTCGTTAAACTCTTGGTTATTGCGGATGACGTAGTAGTGGGCCTCGGGGCGTATGAATGCGTGTCCCCAGAAGTAGTACCGCACGTCAGCGCCGAAGTGACCGGCGAAATGATTGCTGCTCACATAATTGGTACATCCAGTGAAACTTCCACAGTTCAGGACGCCGTAGAATCTAAGATCTTCACCGCCGATTCCGGCCATGACGTCGCCGCCGAATTTCTTGTAGGTTCGTGAATAAACACCGTTGAAGTCATAAAAAATCGGGCGATAAGGCTGAACGATCCCAAAGTTGCCCTGCGTACCGCTATAAATAGTCTGACGAGCGCGCCAGGCAACGTCACCGCCGAATCCGATGTGGTGCCACAGAATCACGTTCCCGCTGAAGCTGGGGTACAAGCCTCCACTCAAGGATGGGAAACTGGCATTGGCGTTGCTGCTGGCAGACGGTGCGGTAACGGTCCCGAATCCAAAGGCAGCATGGAACTCCTGAGCTTGGGCGGCGAGCCCAAGGGCGAACACAACAACCAGCGAGACCAATAGCTTTCTCACGCTAATCTCCTGTTGAAGGTTTCTTCGATGCAGCCTTGAACCCGAGAGTACGAATATAGTTCCACGAGCCCGCAAAAACAAACGGACAGCAAACCAGAGCAAGCTCGTTTCAGAGTAGATGCCAGCAAGCGGACATTTGGTTGATTGAAACGGAACGAATGTCGCGCGAATCGCAGCCTTGACTAGCCCTTCACGCTGATCTTGGAGAAAGAAAGGATCGCAGTCCCGGGACGCGGTGTGCCGAGCCAGGTCGCCGGACGGAAGGTAGTAAAAATCAGCATGTTCTTGACCGGATGAGGAAGGTCGGCAAGCTCATCAGGTTTCGACAGGATGCGGTAATCCTGCACGCGTCCATTCGCATCCACGTAAGCTTCGATCACCAGAGAGTCTTCCGTGATCGCCCCAGTTGTGAAGCCAAAATTGCTCTGCTGCAGGACAGGTTCGGTCGCCAGCACGAGCGGAACATCCGCCGCATTCGCCTGTACCGGCATAGGAGAGCTCAGAAGGGCGGCCAAAAGACCAAACGCCAACACCGTTGCAACCAGTCCTGTGGTCGCGGGTACCATGAACACACGGAGAGCATTCTCCAGGCGGACACTCATGCCCTCGAGGTAGGGGCGGCGGCGCCGGGCGGCCTCATGAGAAATCGCGAGTCGCACCTTAAGTGACAAGTCATCCGGCGCCTTGGTGCGGCCGATAGCTGCCAGCATAGCTTGAGTACGGCGCAGACCTTCATATTCATTACTGCAGAAGCTGCACGTTCGCAGGTGACCGCTCAAGCCGTGCATCTGCTTGCCCGTGATGGCGCCATCGAGGTAAGCAGACAGCATGGATCTGACATGAGCACACGTCATGATGTCACCTCAACTCGCGACCTCTGAATCTGGAAATCTTCGTCATCCTGTTCGACACTCAGCCCGATTTCCGATCCAACTTCTCTGACGTATCCGGTAAGCCGTTTTCTCAGCGCGTCCCGCCCGCGGGTGATTCTCGACTTAACCGTCCCCAGGGTGACTTGCGTAATTTCAGCGATCTCTTCGTAGGAGAGCTCCTCTATATCCCGAAGCACAACCGCCGTTCTGTACGGCTCTGCCACTTGCCTGAGTTCCTCTTCAACGCGTGCATGAACTTCATGATCCGCCACCATCTCGAAAGGCGACTTGTGATGGTCCACCAGTGCGGGATTTGTGTCCTGGGCGAACGGGCCCTCTAAACTGTTTTCGCCGGGCTCCATCGAAGTTTCTTTGGCTTTGTGCCGGAACCACCACCGCCGCCGGTTTGAAGCCTCATGGATCGCGATTCGATAAATCCACGTCTTTAGGCTGGACTCGCCGTGGAAGTGCTTCATCCCGCGGAAGACTTTCAGAAAAACTTCCTGAGTGGTGTCGGCCGCATCAGCGGGGTCGGTGAGGATTCGATACACCACGCTGTACACGGGTTGGTGAAATTCTCCCACCAGCCAGGTATAGGCTTCCTCAGAACCCGCCTTCAGTTCCTGAATAATGGCGGATTCCTGCGTGCGGATTCCAATCGCGCTAGCGAAATCTCCCAAACTGACGGCTCCCGCCATGCTTGCCATGGCGACACCCCTTATTATACGTCGGTCGGCAAACCGCTCTTGCCTGAACAGTTAGACAACCGTTACTGCTTGTAAGTTCCAGGTATGTAAGCCCTGGTACCTCAAGAGATTACACGGCCAATCTGTCGCTAGTGTTGTTGCGGGGTAGTAGATGAAGATGGAGTTTGAGTTTGAGAGTTGGGCGTCGCCGGCTTCGGTGCGGGCTTCTTGCGGGTGACTGGTTTCTTAGGCGGAGGAGCGGTGTCATCCACAACCGTTTTCTTGGGGGTCGCCTCGGCCCGAGCGGCCTGCAGAGCTGTGCGCAACTGCCCGAGTTCAGTTTCTTTTGCGAGCGCGATCCGATCCATTCGGTCCGCAAATGCGCGTCGTGAATCTTGCAGCGCTCCTAAATCACGGTTCAGACCCTGGAATTCGTCTTTGTTGCCGAATGCGCCTGCAGACTCGACCACCGAACTGGTGACGTCGAATAGGGCGTCCAGGTTGCGATACATCTTGAACGTTAGTGCAACGTTTTCAGGCGAGGCTTTCAGCTCGTTCAGAATTCCCGGTAATGCGTTTTGAAGGTTCTTCTGGATGGATTCAACGTCCGCTTCAGTTTGCCGTTTGGTCCCAGAATCCGTTTTCCACTTATCAATGCGCAGGTGTCCAAGATCCGCCAGTGTGGATTGCGAAGCCTGCTGCAAGTTCCCGAGAATTTGGTTTAGTTCGTTGATCGATGAATACGAAACCGGTGGGGCGGGGGCTTGGCCACCAGCCGTCTGAGCTATGCTCACGAGCGCGAGCGATAGGCAGCAGGAAAGTAGAAGCGATTGCCGGTGGATCATGTGGCACATTCTCAATTCAGCATTACTCATTTTTGCAGGTTTGGCAACTTGCGTTTAGCCGTTTGGTGTTTGACTGTGCGCTCAGGGTAGGTAAGAATTGAGATCGCTGAGCATGTGGCGTGGGCCTGTGGCGCAGCTGGGAGCGCGCTTCCATGGCATGGAAGAGGTCGTCGGTTCGATCCCGACCAGGTCCACCATCCTTTCAACTACTTGCAAATACCCCGCTTTTCACTTTGGTAGCATTTGGTAGCAAAACACTCGTCCCGCGCGTGACCTCTTCCAAGTTAGGAAGGAGTCGAAGCTCGGCACTGATGGCGTCTTTGACGAGGAAGTCTTGATCGACTGCCTCAGCAAAGATGTCCCGCAGGTAAGCTCTGATCTGGAGCACTCTATCCTTGGAGTTAGTTTTCGCCAGATTGTTGAGGTGGATTTGCAGGGTGAACTTGTCGAAATTCCCCAGAGGAGTCTTGTCGAACGAATCGATCAGATCCCTTTGGATGAGGAGTTTCTTCACCTTAGCTGTTTCTTCCTTCCATTGCGCCTCTTTGAGAGGGAAAAAGCGGTTCCGAACGGCGCCGGCATTCGGTCGCGTCTGTCCGGTCTGCTTGGTGATTTCGCGTTCCAGTGCCTCTCGGGCTTCAGTCGCCTTCATCTGGGACTTGGGCCCGAGAACAACTGAAACGACATCGCTCTTTTGCTGATTGGAGGTCGGATCAAAAATGGTCCGGCGAAAATACCCGTACCACTCCGACTGCGGGGAACGATCCAACCCCTTTGACATGATTTACCCATTCATTCCTCAATTTCTGCAGGGGAATAAGTGGGCCTGCACCCATTTTACGCGCGCTTTCGT
>QHZR01000545.1 GCA_003224755.1 Acidobacteriota bacterium | reverse complement strand
TCTTTGAACCACCCAAACATCTGCACGATATACGAGATTGACGAGTCCGATGGGCGAACCTCCATCGCTATGGAACTGCTGGAGGGGCAGACCCTCCGGCACACGATCTCTGGCAAGCCGCTGGAGATCGAAACCGTACTCGATCTCGGCATCCAGATTGCGGATGCCTTGGACGCCGCCCATTCCAAAGGAATCATCCACCGGGACATCAAGCCCGCAAACATCTTCGTCACGAATCGAGGTCAGGCGAAGATTCTGGATTTTGGGCTGGCAAAAATGTCCCTGAAATCGGAGACCGTTGCCATCGGCGACCCGACCATCGGCTCGGAGGAGAACCTTACCAGTCCCGGTTCGACACTCGGCACGGTCGCCTATATGTCGCCGGAGCAAGTCAAGGGGAAGGAACTGGATGCCCGCACCGACCTGTTCTCCTTCGGGGCTGTGCTGTACGAGATGTGCACAGGTACTCTGCCATTCCGGGGCGATACTTCGGCGCTGATTTTCAATGCCATTCTGGAGCGTCCGCCAGTGTCCCCTGTGCGGATGAATCCTGACATTCCGACGAAACTCGAAGAAGTGATCCACAAGGCGCTAGAGAAAGACCGTGACGTTCGCTGTCAGTCTGCCGCAGAGTTAAGGGCTGACCTCAAGCGGCTGAAACGCGATACTGAGTCCACAAGAATCGCCGCCACGCAAGCATCACCTGACAAGACACTCAAGCGTCACAAGCTCTGGGTCGTCCTAGCCACATGTATCGCGGTCATTGGGCTGGCGGCAGGTGGTGCTTGGTACCTGCGATCTAGCAGGGCAGCCCAGATTGATTCGATTGCCGTGCTCCCCTTTACCAATGGAGGTGGAGATGCCAATACCGACTATCTCAGCGACGGGATAACAGAGTCCTTGATCGACAGCCTAGCCCATGTGCCCCAACTCAAGGTGAAGTCCCGCAACTCCGTATTCCGCTACAAAGGGAAGGACGTGGATGCGCAAAAGGCAGGCAACGACTTGGGTGTGTCGGCGTTGGTGAGCGGGCGAGTGGTGCCACGGGGGGACAGCGTGGAAGTGAGTGCCGAGCTTACCGATGTTCGGGAGAACACCGAAATCTGGGGGCAGCACTACAGCGGCAAGAGCGTAGACATCATCTCGTTGCAGCAGCAGATTGCGGGCGACATTGCGGAGAAATTGCGTTCCAAACTCAGCACTTCAGAAAAGCAGCAGGTCGCCAAGCAAGGCACACAAAATCCAGAATCCTATGAGTTGTATTTGAAGGGTCGTTACTACGAGAATAAACAAACCGTGCCGGACATCACTTCCGCAATCTCCTATTTCAATCAGGCCATCGCCAAAGACCCCGGCTACGCTTTGGCTTACTCAGGTTTGGCTGCTGCCTATAGCGACTTGGCTCCCCGTGGTGGCAATCCCACTGAAACCTACCCGAAGTCGAATGCCGCCGCCCGCAAGGCACTGGAGTTGGACCCTACCTTGGCTCGAGATGGAGCACGACTGGGATTTTGCCGGAGGAGAGGGTGAGTACAAGAAGTCTTTCGAACTCGATCCGAATGATGCACTGGCACACTTATGGTACGCATTCGATATTGGCATGATTGGTGGTAGGGATCAGGAAGCCCTTGCTGAAGCCAATCGTGCCCACCAGCTCGATCCGCTGTCACCGACCATCAGCACGACGGTGGGAGAGGTTCACACTATGGCACGACAGTACGACGAAGCCATCATCGCCTGCAAGAAGGCGGCAAATGAGAACCCGACCTTTGCTATGGCACACTTTTGTTTGGCCCGAGCTTATTTGGGGAAACGTATGTACCCGCAGTTCATTGAAGAATGGAAGGCTTATGGACAGCTCTCCAGTGACCAGAACGAATCTGATTTCGCTTCTGCCATGGAGCAAGGATTTCGTTTAGCGGGTTGGAAGAGCGCTCTCACCAAAGGCATTGAAATCCGGCAAGCGCAACGCAAGACCGGATACTATTCTCCGTTAGTGATTGCTACCCTGTATGCCGACTTGGGAGACAAAGAACAGGCGTTCCGGTGGCTCAACACAGCTTATCAGGAGCGCGATTGGCTGCTGGTGGGCTTGAAGACTAACTTTCTACTCGACCCGCTGCATTCAGACCCACGCTTTGCAGAGTTGGTGCGGAAAGTGGGATTGCCGCAGTAAACATTTAAGGCGCATGATTGGTCAAACCATCTCGCACTACCGCATCCTTGAAAAGATCGGGGGCGGTGGTATGGGTGTCGTTTACAAAGCCGAAGACACTGAGCTTGGGCGATTCGTTGCACTGAAGTTCCTGCCCGATGATGTGGCGCAAGACCCGCAGTCCCTTGAACGTTTTCGTCGCGAAGCGCGAGCAGCTTCCGCTCTTAACCATCCGAATATCTGCACGATTTACGAGATCGGCAAACATGGCGAGCAGTCGTTCATCGCTATGGAATTTCTGGAAGGTTCCACGTTGAAGCACCGCATCAGTGGAAAATCACTAGAGATTGAAACCGTGCTATCGCTCGGCATCGAAATCGCCGATGCCCTGAATGCCGCCCACGCTAAGGGCGTGGTGCACCGTGACATTAAGCCTGCCAATATTTTTGTCACCGAGCACGGGCACGCCAAAATCCTCGACTTTGGGCTGGCTAAGCTTTCTCCGAAACCGCAGGGCGTGGCAGCGATGAGCGCCTCCACGATAGACAGCGAGGAGCACCTGACCAGTCCGGGCACAACCGTTGGCACAGTCGCCTACATGTCGCCGGAGCAGGTGCGAGCGAAAGAGTTGGACGCTCGCACGGATTTGTTTTCATTCGGAGCGGTGCTTTATGAGATGGCGACAGGCACATTGCCGTTCCGTGGAGAGAGTTCGGGTGTGATTTTCGACTCCATTCTGAACCGCACTCCGCCTTCTGTTGTTCGACTGAATCCGGATGTTCCACTCGAACTGGAGCGCATCGTTGGCAAGTGTTTGGAGAAAGATCGGAACCTTAGATACCAGCATGCTTCTGAGATTCGCGCCGACCTGCAACGTCTGAAGCGCGATACGGAATCGGGCAAGGCGGTGGCGAGTGGTACGGCAGTCCCTCGCTGGTCACGGCGTACGATTTTGATTAGTGCGGTAGCTCTCGCGTCAGTCGTCGTACTTATTGCAGTGGGTGCATTCTATTTTGGCGGCAGTGGTCGAACCAGCATCAAGTCGGTCGCTGTACTCCCTTTCTCCAACGCCACGGGCGATCCCGACACAGAATACCTAAGCGACGGCATTACAGAGGGTATTATTGATCGGCTGTCAGCACTTCCGAATCTCAAAGTTATATCGCGGACTTCTGCTTTCCGGTACAAGCATGGTGACATCAACCCACGAAAGATCGCGAAAGAGCTAGGGGTCGAGGCGCTGGTCACTGGGAGAGTCGTTCAGAGAGGCGACAATCTATCGGTGCGAGCCGAACTTGTGGACGCACGAGAGGACAAGCAGCTTTGGGGTGAGCAGTACAGTCGAACCATGGTCGACATGGGCCACATTCAACAAGAGATCGCAACGGCTGTGTCAGCCAGATTGCGAGGTAGTCTCAGTGCCGAGGAAAAGACGCGCCTGAACAAGACATCGGCAATCAATTCCGAGGCATACCAACTGTACCTGAGGGGAAGATACCACGCGAATCAATCGACTGCTTCGGCACTCAAGAAGAGTATCGACTATTTCCAGCAGGCAATCGACAGAGATCCCGGCTACGCTCTCGCATACGCTGCTTTGGCTGACGCGTATGTCACCCTCGGAGGTACTTGGATTTATCTGTCGCCATCCGATAGCTTGCCAAAAGCAAAGTCGGCAGCGATGAAGGCGCTTGAGCTTGATGATACCGTCGCCGAAGCACACACCGCTCTTGCCTATGTACTTTTCTATGCCGATTTCGATTGGGCAAGTGCCGAGCGAGAGTTCAAGCGTGCAATCGAACTAAATCCTAATAGCGCCCTTTCGCATAGTCGGTATTCAGAGTGCCTGAAGACGAGGCAACGATTCACTGAAAGCCTTGCGGAAGCACAGAGGGCACAAGACCTTGATCCATTATCACCTGACATAGTTTCCCAATTGGGAGCAGTCTACTTTTCCACGCGAAGATACGATGAAGCAA
>QHZR01000153.1 GCA_003224755.1 Acidobacteriota bacterium | reverse complement strand
CGCGGCTACAATCGAACGATGCATTGGTCATGGCTGGTCGGATTGCTTTGCTCTTTGACCGTGTACACAATGGCCCAGGAAGCGACTGCTGACGGCAAAAAGGTTGAGCTTCCCCCGGCTCCGGCTTCCCAGCATCGTTTCTGGGACCGCAAGAACATCTTGCTATTCTCCGGCGTCGCCGCTTTCCGCGGACTTGATTATGCTTCGACCCGCAATTTCGAACGACGAGGGCGCCAGGAGGTCCTGATTCCGGATGATATCGTCAACAACTCGGCAGGATTCGCGAGCCTGGAAGCGGCAGGCACGGCGGCCTCAGTTGGAATTTCCTATCTTTTTCATCGCACCGGACATCACAAACTGGAGCGCTGGGTTTCGATCGGGCACATAGGGGTGACAGGTTTCGGTGTGGTGCGGAATTATTCGCTGAACTCCATGCATTAGTAGAGACGTAGCTTGCTACGTCTTTTTCCGTTGGATTGATCGGCCAAGACGAGACGTTGCAAGCACGTCTCTACCGAGTGATCGGGTCTCACGCGACTACGAGATCGTAGATTGTCCTTACTTCCGCAAACGTCCGCAGCAATTCCTGCTCCAGTCCTTCCGGAAATTCGCGACGCAGAATTTGTGATGCCAGCTTTTCGATCGCTTGCCGCGCGTGCTCGGCGGCGGGCAGCCACCGAGTATTTCTGCCAATGACCAGCCGAAGCAAGTGCTCGACCGTACGCGCAAGCTCGGCTGCATGGTCAAGGATGGCTGCATCTTTCTTGTCGAGCCTTTCTGCTCCCGCGCACCGCCACAGGCGATCGCGAAGAGTGCCGGCCTTTGGTCGAATCGAGTGTTTCACCAGCAGGTAGCTAGAGAGAAAATCAACATCGTAAAGTGCGCCGGCGGACGTTCTGATGCTCTTCTCGGGTGCACTCGCATCCTGAAGTCTCTGCCGCATCTCGCGGACGGCCTCCGCAAAACCATCGTGGTCCGCAAACCTGGCGAACAGGCTTTCCACTGCCGCGAGCGCACGGCGGCCGAGTTCCGCGCTTCCGGCAACGAGGCGAATTTTGGTGTAGGTCAGCGCCTCCCACGGCTGGGCTTCGCTGGACAAATACGATTCCAGTTGCTGCGGCGTGACCAGCAGCTCGCCTTCAGCTCCATGCGGGCGCAGCCGCGCATCTACGGGAAACACCAGACCGTCCTGCGTATAGGCGGCAAGCGTCTGCATGATCTGCTCGGCGGATTTCGTTAGAAGACGGCGGTCTCCGGCTGGGTCGGAAACGAACAGAAGATCGGCGTCCGAAAGAAGATCGAATTCGCGGCTACCCAGCCGTCCCAGGGCCAAGATTGCCAGCCCATGCGGATTTCCCGCAATGCCAAATGCGGCGGCGATTGCGGCTTCCGCAGCTGAGGTTGTTTCTGCGAAGGAGGAATAAACCGCGCGCAACTCTGCTACATCGCGAGCGCCCGCGGCGAACATGCGATGGCGAAAGTGCTGTCGCAGCATCGCAATCTTGTCACCAGATGTTGCGGTGGAATTCGCAATGTACGCGAAAACGGCGTCGTTCCCGGCAAACTGGTCTTCGCCATACAGCGATGACAGATCAAAAAGTCCGCCGCGGGAGGCGATCGGAGCACTTGAATTGATTTTCGCGAGCGTCTCTATCTCTTCCGGGTACCGCGCCAGTATTTCGACCAGATATTCACTGCTCTCGAACAGCTGTAGAGACCGGGCAATCTCGTGTTGGTGCCGCAAAACCAGCGCATAGCGCTCGGAGCTGCCATAGCCGGAGCCAAGAAATCGGAGGAGGTTTTTTCTACCCACCGCGCTCAAGCTCTGGCCACGAAGCAACTCCCAAATATCCGGCGCGTCATCGGCCAGGCGCTCCAGCAGTTGCGGATGCGTCGGATCCAGAATTGCGCTCTCCATCCAGCTGCGAAGCTGAAAATCGCCCTGCGCGGGCAGGAAGCTGCGGCTGGCCTGCTGCTGATAGATGACTCGCTGATAGATTTCAGCCACCGCGGCCATTCGCTGCTTGACCGCCGAGGTCAGATCGGCAAGTTGATAGCCCGGACTAAGACCAATCATGGCGCGCCGCATAATCGCCAGGCCTTCAGGAGAACGCGGAAGGCGATGTACCTGCTGGCCCTGCTGCAATTGCAGGCGGTGTTCGAGATGGCGAAGAAACGTATATGCGGAATTAAGCTCGTGGAAATCGTGTCCGCCAATGTGGCGTTTGTCATGGAGTTTCTGCAGCGAGAAAAGCGTCCCGCCGGAACGCAGCCAGGGTTCACTGCCTCCATATACTCGCTGCAGGCACTGAACAAGAAATTCGATGTCCCGAATTCCGCCGCGATCAATCTTCACGTCGAGGGATTCATGTCCTTCGGCCGCGGTCTGGCGACGCCGCTTACGTTCAATCTTTTCGCGCGCAACCAGCGCTGTTTTAATGGCTGCAAAGTTGATTTCTGCGCTATAGACCTGCGGCTGGATCCGGCGGATGAAGGCGCGCGCCAATTGCACGTTTCCAGCCGAGTACCGGACCTTTATGAGCGCCTGACGCTCCCAGTCGTGGGCTGTCTCGGCATAATACCGCAGCGCGTTGGAAAGGCTGATAGCGAGTTCGCCCTCGTTGCCTTGCGGCCGCAAGCGAAGATCTATGCGGAATACCGCGCCTTCGGCAGTATGCCGGGAGAGGATTTCCGTAACTTGTTGCGCCAGACGGACAAAATATTCACGATTGGATATCGGCGCCGCGGGCGGCTCGGGACCATCGCCATGGAGATAGAGGAGGTCAATGTCGGAACTGTAATTGAGTTCATTGCCTCCGAGTTTTCCCAATGAAAGCACCGCGAAGGGAGTGGTAACCGCGCGGCCCTCGGCATCAAGGTGCTGCGGCAATCCAAACCGGCGCTCCATTGCGCTATCGGCTTCGCGGAGTGCTTCTTCGATCAGGACGTCGCTGAGAGCAGAGATTTCGGCCGTAGTCTCGGCGAGCGGCGCGATCTTAAGCACATCGCGCAGCATAATTCGCACATACTCGCGCCTCTTGAACCGGGCCAGCAACAGCGAGTTGTCCCGCTCGAAGGAACGGGAGCGAAATCGGGCCAGCGCTTCGGAGAATTCTTCGTGCGAGAAGCTGCGGTCGAGCTTCTTTTCACGCAGAAAGGTGTGAAGCAGGTCAGTGTTCTGGACCAAGGTTTCGCCCAGATATCGGCTACTCCCAAACACCGCGATGGCATAGTGAGCAAGAAAGGGATGGGCCTCAAGGAGGCGTAGTATTTCCGCTGAGGCCTCGGTTACGAGACGCTCGAACAGCAACAAAGAAGAGTCTGGATCGGGAGATTCGGCGAGCAGAGCTGGGAGAGCGCTGCCCAGAGATGCGGACAGCCTGGTAGAAACCCGCTCAAAGCTCAGGCGGGCCGCCGTGGCTTCTTGAAATGGAATGGCCTCAAACCGGCGGGTTCCGGTTGCCGGGGATTTTTCAGAAGATGGCATCACAGACGCAGTCGCAACTCAATCTGTCAATATAGCTGAGTGCTGGCTGCGGGGGCTGGCTCCTGCCTACCATCTGCGCGTCCCGAAATATTTTCGAACTCCGATCGCGTTGTAACGCCCCCATGGCCCGTTCGGCCCGAGATCAGCAGCCCCCAGGTTCCGATCCCGTGCGCCGAAACGATCGAAAAGAAAGTGCTGCGTCACACGCGCTTCGAAACCTTTTCCGAGGTAGATAGCAGCACCCCACGAGTGCTCAACTCCAATCGCGTCAAAGGACCACGTGTAAAGGGTTTGAGGAACATTCTTTCCGAACAGGAAGCGGGGCTCGCCAAAGAGCATGAAACGGCGGAAAGGACCTCTCCCAAACGGGCGTACTTCGAGCACACCTGAAAGCATGAAGCGGGCGAATGCGTTGCACGGGGCGTTCACGCCACCGAAACTGCCAGCATCGGCGCGACATAGGTTGGGATCAATCTCGTTGTGTGGCGGGGCAATATCGAACTGCGCGTATCCCCAAAGCGTGTCTGACGGCAAAAACATACGATCTGCCGCCTTCGGTTGCTGGGCATGCGATCCGGCAGCCAGCCCGAGAATTACCAAGACCAGAGAAATCCTTTTCATTACCCCTCCGCGCGATAGCGTCACGAACCGCGCTCGACGATTCCAGTTAGCAACAGGCCCTGAATTCGGAGTCCGAATTGTACCCCAGGCCTCCTTGAACATGAGTTTTCTACGGAAAATCATAATTAGGCTTGTGGATTCTCCAACAAGTTGGAGAGAGCCGCCTGTTAAAAGAACATAAGTGCCGCGAAATCAGAGAAGCGGTTTGGCGAGGCTATTGCTCTAGAACCAGCAAGGAGTCCTAAGAAAAATGGGGCAGGAGATTTCAGTTTCTTATCAAGCTGTAAAAAGCAAGGTGTATCGGTTGATTGACAGCCTGGTCGAAGATGCGAAAACAGAGGGTGACGTTCAGGAGTCGGTGAAGCGTTGGTGGAGGCATATCCATCCCGCCGACCGGCCGATAGCCCGCAAGCACCTTCTTTCGGTGCTTTCCAAGTCCAACGCCACCCTTGAAGCGATTTCCGGGGGGCTGACCGATCTTCAGGATTTCGAGATTCACCAGGTACGTGCCGACAATTTGACGCGCTTGCATACCATGCCCACCGAACCTTCCGTCCAACGCATGAAAGCTTCCATGTAGTTTCGTTTACTTCGACTTAGCATCCGAAGCCCGGCAGAAATGCCGGGCTTCTTGCTTGTGCGACGGATTGTCAGTTTGGTAATGAAAGACCGGCAGTCAAACAATGATCAGGCCGCGCTTCATGCCAAGCGTGACTGCGTCGGTTCTAGAAGCGGCACCTAACTTCGCAATTATAGAACTCACGTGAAACTTCACCGTATTGCGTGAAATGCTCAGCCGCCGGGCAATTTCCGGATTGGTTAGTCCTTCCGCAATCAAATTAAGAACGCCGATCTCGCGATCAGTCAGTGCTTCCTGGAGCGCGAAGTCGGCGCCGTCGTCGCTGAATGCGGTGGTGGAAAGAGACTCGACATGAAGACCGGCGGCCAGCGCCGCAGTCGCTGCCCTGATTTGCGCGGGGCTGGCATCCTGCCGGAGCACTGCACTAGCGCGGTCGAGCCTCAGAGTCCGGGTTTCGCCCTGAACCAGATACAAAATAGGGACAGTGGCCTGGGACCGAGCCGGAATCCGGCCCAGTTCGCTACTGTGGATCAAGATAACGTCCACACCGTCCCTAACTTGGATTAGCCGGTCAGCAAGTCCAAACCCTGCCACAGCGAATCCAGGAGACTGCTTGAACGTCTGAACCAGTTTGCGAGCTTCGGCGTCAGTATCAGCAGCGATGAACACGCGAGTCGGCAGCTGCATTCATGCCTGCCTCCGCGGGCGCTCTCCTACAGAAACCGTCGAGGAGAATTGTTTGCCACCCCGCATCCCCAGGACGCTCGCATTCTGCCCGGGAGCTAGGCGAAAGACGATCGAGGCGGTTCCCTGCTCGCCGAAATTATGTTCTTCGATTCGCAAAAGGATGTCGCCTAGCAACAGCCCGGATTTGTCTGCGGGGCTACCAGGTTCCACATGTACAACCAATGCGCCCACGTTCTGGGTTAGATTCAGATTTTTCTTCAAAGACTCCGGCACGCGAACCGGTTGCAGGCCGAGTCCGAGATAAGGCTTCGGAATGTAACCTTTCTCAATCAGGATCGCGGCGATCGCTTTAATGCTCGAATATGGGATGACCAGCGGTGATCCCCGGCGCAGCGCGGTTGTGTTCATCCCAATGATCTTCTGGTCGGAACCGATAAGCGCACCGCCAGAAAACCCGGAATACAGCATGAGATCTGGCCGGATAAAAGCATCAATCTTCTTTCCGCGAAGGGTATGCCACTCGCCCATGACACCAGATAGTATCCCTGAGCTGGCGACCAGATTACCGCGCCATGTGCGGCCGACTGCCAGGACCAACTGGCCTACGGCAAGCCGCGGAGTTTCTGCGAATGCAGCCGACGGCGCGAGTCTTGCTTCGGCTTTAAGAACGGCAATATCAGTGCCTGAGTCAATCCCCACGAGACTGCCGCTGAAGGGCTGATCCGGGGAAATCCAAAGACGAATTTTCTCTTCGTCGGCAACTGCCCGTGCAGTCGTGACTACAGTTTTTTCGTCAATAACAATTCCGCTGGCTGTCCGGGCGCCTCCGGCTTGAACCGTGACAATGCTTTTCCCGATGGCCTGAATTGCCTGCGATAGCTCGTTTGATAGATCGTTCCAGGTGCTCATGTTTCTGCCTCCGGAACGAGAATGGCAGAGCAGAGGAAGGCGGCGCATCTGCCAGGTGGGTAGGGGCTCTTATCCCTCCCGCCAGGCCCCTTCCCTCATCTCAAAAATGTCATTCCTCGTTGTCGAGCAAACGAGACGCCTCGGAATGACAAATTTATTAGGAGAATGTGAGAACAACAAACGGCCCGGCTTGCGCCGGGCCCGCTAAGAGCTAATAGCTAGAGGCTAAAAGCTGATTTTAAATGTCGTAGTACAAGGCGAACTCGTAAGGATGTGGCCGCAGGCGCACCGCGTCCACTTCTTTCGAGCGCTTGTAGTCAATGTAGGTGCTGAGGAGTTCTTCGGTGAAGACGTCGCCTTTGAGAAGGAAGGCGTGGTCTTTTTCCAGGGCATCCAGGGCATCTTCGAGCGAACCCGGCATGGACGGAACTTTTGCAAGCTCCTCTGGGCCGAGATCGTAGATGTCCTTGTCGAGCGGTTGGCCGGGATCAATTTTGTTTTCGACACCATCCAGACCTGCCATGAGCATTGCAGCGAATGCCAGATATGGATTGCAGCTCGGGTCTGGCGGACGGAACTCTACGCGCTTGGCTTTCGGCGAGGCCGAATACATCGGGATACGGCAAGCTGCGGAGCGGTTCCGGCGCGAGTAAGCCAAGTTCACTGGCGCTTCGAATCCAGGCACAAGGCGCTTATAGGAGTTGGTGGTTGGAGCAATGATCGCAGCCAGAGCCGGGCCATGCTTAATGAGTCCGCCGATATACCACAGGGCCATCTGCGAAAGTCCAGCGTACCCGTCGCCAGCGAAAAGGGGCTTGCCACCCTTCCACAACGACTGGTGTGTGTGCATGCCGCTGCCGTTGTCCTGGAAAATCGGCTTGGGCATGAAAGTGACCGTCTTACCGTATTGGTTGGCGACGTTCTTCACCACGTACTTGTAGAGAAGCATGTGGTCAGCCGACTTCACTAGTGAATCGAATTTCAGATCAATTTCCGTCTGTCCGCCGGTTGCGACCTCGTGGTGATGACACTCCACTTCCAGGCCGCAGTTTTGCATGGTCATGACCATCTCACTGCGCAGATCCTGATAGTGGTCCATGGGAGGAACCGGAAAGTAGCCTTCCTTGTAGCGTGGGCGATATCCCAGATTGTTATTCTCGCGGCCCGAATTCCAACGTCCCTCTTCCGCGTCAATGAAGTAGAAGCCGTGCTGCTCGCGCTGATCGAAGCGAATGTTGTCGAAGATGAAGAACTCGGCTTCGGCACCGAAGTAGGCAGTATCGGCAACGCCTGTAGACCCGAGGTAGAGCTCGGCCTTTTTCGCAATATAGCGCGGATCGCGGTCGTAGCGTTGCTTCGTAACAGGGTCAATCACATCGCAGACCATCACCAAGGTTGGGATTTCGGTGAAGGCGTCCATCATGTGTGTCGAGGGATCGGGAATGAGGAGCATGTCGCTTTCATTGATCGCCGCCCAACCGCGAATGGACGAACCATCCATGCCGAATCCTTCTTCGAAAGAGTCTTCGGTCAGCTGGCCAATCGGGTACGAAACGTGTTGCCATAAACCTGGTAAGTCGGTGAAGCGGAGGTCAAGCAGCTTGGCCCCGTTTTTCTTCGCGAACTCCAGGACAGTTTTTGCATCTGCCATTTTGTAATGCTCCTTTAGGAAATCGGGCGAGACCCGGAAAACTCAGATTTGCGGACACACTACCGTCAGCCCTTAGGCTGCACAATCGAACTTTCTCTGGGAATCTGGAGAATTGTACACCTGCTACAATCGTTCAAACAGTGCAGGCGCAAGTAGTCTATTTCTCCAGCCCGGGACGAGGAAATTGATTGTTTTTATGGGGCGGATAAATTCCGGCTCTAGGCTTGAGGCTCAGACCTTCGGGCTTCCGAGAACCTATTCTTGGATTGAAGTTGGACAATCTTATCCGAAGCGGCGCGCGACACGAAAGCCAAGAACCTAAAGCCTGACGCTTGATTCTTTATGGATTTCGACCAATTAGAAACATTTATTGAGGTCTCGCGCCTGTCGAGCTTCTCACGCGCGGCGGAAAAACGCTTTCGCACGCAACCTGCAATCTCTTCGCAGATTCGCTCGATGGAAGAAGAGGTTGGGGCCAAGCTGCTCGACCGCTCGGGTGGAAAAGTTTCGCTGACCGCGTCTGGCAAGTTGTTCCTAAAGTTCGCAGAAGAAACGCTCGACGCACGCAAAGCCGCGACTGTAGCGATTGCCGAGACTGAACGCGTGCCGCGTGGAGAAATTGTAGTCGGCGCGAACGAGGGCACGTGCCTGCACATCCTTCCCGAGGTCTTTGCCCATTTCAAGAAGCAGTATCCCGACGTTTCCGTTAGCATCCGCCGGGCGGACTACTCCAAGGTCCTGGAATCGGTGATCGATAATTCTGTCGATTTCGGAGTGGTCTCGATGCCGATCAATGACAATCGGCTGACGGCGGTGCTTATCCACAAAGACGACCTGGTTTTGATTACGCCACCCAAACATCCGTTGGCAAAGCTCAAATCTGCCTCGGCCGTTGATATCGCGCAGTATCCGCTGGTCATGCCCAAGGTTGGCCACACTCGCGACGCTTTGGACAATCTCTTCCATGAGCGCAAGCTGAAGCCGCGATACGCTATGGAACTCGATTCCAGCGAACTGCTCAAGCGCTTTGTCGCCGCAGATGTCGGCATAGGCTTTATTTCGCGCTCGAATGTTCAAGAAGACGTCAAAGCCAACGTGCTCGCGACCATACCGCTGGCGGACGCACAAATTCGACGCGATCTGGCATTGGTCTTCCGCAAAGACAAAGCTCTTAGCCGCGCCGCTCTGGCCTTCATTGATATCGCGGTCAAGATTAAGACCGCCGACAGCGTCGCTTCGGGGAAGCGCTAGAGACAGTTGACTCACTGCTGGCCGTTCGCAACGTGACGCTTCGAAATCGCGCCATTTTCATTCTCGACGCGGACGTAGAGCCCGCGCCACTCTCAGTCAAGTGGAAAAGTAGAGCGGCTATCGGCAAATCGTGTCGAACTGTACGACAGGAACAACATGGGTAGGAATGGCCAAATGACGGTCCGCCATCAAGCCTTCGAGCGTATCCGAGGCAGGTGGAAGGCTAGGATCTGTGTCCTGCCGATAGAACTCGTTGCTCTCCGCCTTCTCCAGCGTGACGAATTCGAATCCTTTCGATTGGTACAGTCTTAAAAGACGTGGCAGCATCTCCGCGTCGAGCGCGCCGATGTGCATCAGCAACACGTAAGGGATGTCACGGCGATAAAGCGCACCCGACATGTCGCGGTAGTAGCTGATGCTGTCTTCAGCGGCGGAAAGGAAACTGCTAATTGCCTTCTCATCGCCTTTTGCCTTGCAGCGAGCATAGGGCTCGTTCCACTGGTAGTCGCCGAAACTCATGGTCACGGCTGCGATTTTGTAGCCTCGCTGCGCCAAGAACTTCCGGATGCCAGCTCTCTTCTCGGACGTATCGCCTTCTGCAAGGAATGGGAACCGGAACCAGTGCCAGTCTTCGTTCTTGTCTTTCGTCAGCTGCATTAGCAGCGGCTGATTTCGATTGACGTCAGCTTCGAATTCCTCGAGTGAATGCTGATTTAGGTTCATGTGCGACCAGCTATGATCGCCAAGCATGTTACCTGCTTCGCGCCACGCTTTCAGCACATCTTCATCGCCAGGATGCTGCTCGAGATCAGCGCCATTTACGAACCCATAGACCGGCGCTACACGAGCTTCATGCAGGGCAGCAATAATCTTGGTCGCGATCTCAATGCGGCTCTCGCCGGGAGGTAAGGGGCCGTGCGCTGGAAGAT
>QHZR01000152.1 GCA_003224755.1 Acidobacteriota bacterium | reverse complement strand
CCACGTGAACTGGTGAGATAGGGTCCAGGGGGTGTGGATATCCTTCCCATAGCTTGCCGTTTGTAAAGCGCAACATAGTGGAAACAAAGGGCGATCCGCGTCCGAGCATATGCGGGGGTAGAAAAACGCGTGATACCTCAAAAATACAGTATTCTCCTGATAGATCGGCTTTTGAGATTCATTTACACATAATTCAGCCCCAACGCGAAGGAGACGGAAGGCAGGCGTCGGTCGTACCTCCCCTTTATATCCGGTGCCTGCCACCTCCCTAGGAACATAAGCTTTCCTCTAGTCAAAAAGTCCAGGCAAAATAAAAATAGATAAAAAAATAAATAAAATGATATGGGGCGGCAGTGGCTACAGGTACGTGAGCCCATGCTAGTGGGGATCTTGCAGGCCGGAGAACAGAATTTGTTTGTCCTTGAGGCTAACTAGGCACCCGTTCGGATGATCTTGCCGGGAAGAATGTCCCTCCCGCCAGCACGGATCGGACGGCATCGAGGAGATCGCGAGCAGCCTCGCTCTTGGCCACCGCACCCCGAATCGCACCTGTCTTAAACCGTCCCATCACATCCTCGGAGAGATGCAGCGAAAACATGATGACTGGTACATCTGGGCAGTTTTCCGCAATTTTGGCGGCAGCTTCGAATCCGTTCATCTCGGGCATGGTGATGTCCATGATGATCACGTCGGGAGGTGAATGCAGCGCCAGCTCCACAGCTTCGCGACCCGTGCTGGCCTCGGCGGACACACTCCAGTTAGGGACCGACTCAATGAGGTTGCGTATGCCCATACGCATGACTTCGTGGTCGTCGGCCACCAAAATCCGAATTTCCCGTGCGCTCGTGGTAAGCGCGGGAGCATCAGGGGCACCCATCATGAAGAAATTAGAATTCAATGTCGCATCGCCTCAAGTCTGACATGGTTCGTAGGCTTGCCAAGTGCTTCCGAAGCTGCCTCGAGGCGAAACGCGGAGTGTAGCTTCTGACATCCTTAGTGCGCAATCCAGATAATCCTGTAGGCGGCAGGAAACGGTGGCAGCGAATCTGTGGGATCTCAGCGGGAAAGTTCCGTCCCTGGACTTACGAGCGACAGATTCGGGCACTATCGCAAAATCCAGGGACGGTTCCACCGCACCTAGTAACGCATTAGATGGTGCTTGGTCGAGGCAGGTTGGTGAGCGCACGGGTGTTTCCAGCTCGGCAGCCCGCAAAAGTGCGGCTTTTTGACGCCTCGGCTGCACACGCCAGCCACTTTTCGGTACAGCGACCAGGGCTCTGAATTACAGACTTAGCCTGATCGCAGGCAGCCACCCGGCGGCCCTATGCTTCAAACTGGATAGTTCGCAGGTAAAACATTAAGTGAGGAGGCCAACATGCTTTACTGGGCGCTGGTTTTTCTGATTGTGGCCATCATTGCCGCAATCTTCGGTTTCGGCGGTGTCGCAGTGGCTGCCGCCGGAGTCGCGAAGTTGCTGTTCTTTCTTTTCCTGGTGGTCTTCGTGATTACTCTGATCACCGGACTTACGCGGCGGGGCCGCACCGGCGTCTAACGCATGGTTCGGCGGACTTAGCCCTTTAAGTTTGAACAAAAAAGGTCCCGAAATCGGGACCTTTCTTTTGCACGTTGGGGAAACGCCGGTCGAAAATTACTGCGGCGGAGGCTGCGTGCTGGTGCCGCCGGTATTCTGGCCAGTGCCGCTGGGACTGCTGGTACCCATGTTTCCTGAGCTGCCCTTCTTTCCACTGCAGCTCTCCGAAATCATGTCAACGCTAGCCACGTTAAAGGTCTTTCCTGAGCTTCCGCTGGATGCGGCTGAACTATTCGATCCGCCGCCGCTCTCCCAGGTTCCCTTGACTGCGACTTCATGACCGGCATGGGCAGAAACATCTTGCCCGGTCAAGGCAATATTGCCTTTCTTGGTCTGCAGCATATATTGGCCGCCTTCGGATTGCACACATCCCTTGAGTTTCTTTTCACTCTTTTCAGGCTTCTGACTGGGAGCGTTTTGGTCGGTCTGGCTGCCCATCGTGCCGGTACTCCCTGGCTGTTGGCTGCTGGGATATCCGGGCTGCTGTCCAGGCGATCCTGGTTGACTCATTCCTGGCGAGGATCCCTGTGTGCCTTGCGGCGATCCTCCCGCCTGAGCTATGGCCGCCGACGACACAAGAAGCGCCAGGGCGACGAGCGTACACAGTGATATTTTTCTCATCTTTTCCTCCTGCTTTCGAATTAGCTGCTTGGTAATTCGAACGATCGGCTCGTTCCCAGGACTCTGGCTTCTAAGCGACCGTCCTTCGTTCGTCATGAGACGCCTCAAGCGGAGGAGGGGGTTGCAGCATGCTGCCATGTTTCCTATGCAGCAAACGATGTATTGTGCCTAAGAGCCGGTCCCTGCTTCCGGCTTTGTCACAGAAAGCATCTGCATTTCGGCATGAGCGGTGGGACAGCAGTGTGCTTCCGGAAAATATGATCACCGGGACCGCAGGGCTAATAGACTTAATTGTCGCGGCTACGGTTTCGCCGTTCATGCCCGGCATTTCGTAATCAGTGATCACCAAGTCTATGGGATTTACCGCAGCTATTTTCACCCCCGCTTCGCCGTTTGATGCAGTTAGCACCTTGAAGCCAAAAGTCTCCATGGTTGCCTTGTACAGCTCAAGCGCAGGTGCGAAGTCATCAATCCATAGCAACGTTGGTTTGCTTGATTTCGACGAATGGGACTCAGGCGCGATTGTCCGTCGCGGTGAACGCGGCGGCCACGTAACAGACTTGCCGCTAGATAAGCTGTGCCTGAGAACCCGAGCCATGCTGATACCGTACCCACACTCTCGTCCACAAACAATGCGTAGAACGCTGTAATAGAACTACGGCAAACCCCGTAGGCTCCACGGCGTTTTCAACTGCCGGGTTGAGGTAATAACGTTACTGCGATTCCGACAAGCAAGAATTATCGGTCGCGTTCAAAATAGACTCACTTTCCTACACTTCAAATACACGGTAAACGGCGGGAGGACTCTGCGCCTGCAGCAGCGTGATGGCCACATTGTGCACCGGAATTCCCCCGCTGGTCTGGCCGTCGCACTTCCCGTTATGAGCGTGGCCGTGCATGATAAGGTCAGCTCCATGCCGATCCACGATTTCCCCAAGCCGTGATGTGCCGAGGAAGGGGTAAATTTCGCGGGCCTCGCCCTCGACCGTCGCCGAAACAGGAGCATAGTGCAGGACCACGACTCGCTTTTTCGCACGCAGTTGCGATAGGGCGCGTTCAAGCTTTAGCGTCTCCTCGATGCTGGCGTGTACGAAGGTCTTAACCGCTGGCTCCCCAAACGCGGTGAGCACTCCGCGTCCGAATCCACCTAAGAATCCTTTGGTTCCGGCGAAGCCTACGCCGTCCCGTTCATACGCGGTGCCGTCGAGCACTTTAATGCCTTCCTGCGTCATCATGCGAATCAGGTCATCCTCGCGTCCGCTCTCATAGTCATGGTTGCCGAGGACTGCGATGGTCGGCACACGCAGTCGCACCAGTACGTTCAGCAACGGCTCCATCTCTTCCGGGCGCCCATAGTTGGTTAGATCGCCGGCAACCACAAAAACGTCTGCTTCGTCGCGCACCCGGTTCAGCTGATCATGCAGCGGGCTCAACCGTTGAGGAGTGAAATGCAAATCGGCTGTGGCTGCAATTCTCATAAGCTCTGTCCGTGCCTTTTGGCCGGGGGACCACCGTTGTGTGCGCCCGTTGCTTGTTTGCGCAATCTCCGCGTTCGAAATCCGCTCTGCAGGTCCTCCAACCCCCAGTCCTTCATGTCAATCGAGAACATGTTTTCGTCCACCAGACTGCCTCGAAAAGGCGCGTTGGGGTCCTTCTGCTGCACAAGCTGCAGGTAGCGTGACAGCAAGTCTTGCCACAGCGTGTTCGGCACGTAATCCGAATGGGCGGGATAGACGTATCGAAATAACATCAACGTCCAAAGCAGCATTTCCCAGTGTTCGCCAGACAGCTCCAGCAATCTCTCCCATTCAAGCTGTCCTCGAGTGCGGTAGATGATGTGCGCAATGTCAGCGCCATCGAATCGTTCTCTGCGCGTGACGAACAGCTTGGAGGCAATTAGATCTTCCGGCGAAATGATTCTCGACTCGACGCCTACGATGATGGCCGGCTGCGTTCGCCGCATCCAGCTCTCATCCACCATGATCACGCCGTTGCTCATGCCGGAAATCAGGTCCACGAAGTATTCGCCACGACGGGCCTTCGCCAGCCAAACCGGATCGAGTATCTCGCACCGAAACCCGTGCCGCCGCAAATGGTTCAGCGCTTTTCGAACATTGTGGGACTCGATGAAAAGATCCAGATCCTTGGTGGCCCTCCAAATACCCGTGTATTTTTCTAGAGCAACGGCCCCTGCGATCGCGTAAGAAACGTTGTGTTCATTGAGGGCGGTGAGGACCTCGCGATATAACTGTTCCGCCTCAGGCTGCAGGAAGACAGGCACCGCCGTAGTCAGCGATGAACTGGCAGGCAATTTGGGATGCGGCTCACCCATGAGCCGCTTGGATGGTTCCAAGGTTGTGGCGGTTGTAGTACTCGGCGCCAATCGCCATTGAGCCCGGGAAATGCCGGAAAAGAAAGAGAGCCAGGATTCGTCCTGACTCTGGGAAAAGTGAACGCTTGTTTAATGAGAATCTTGGCTCGCCGGCGCAGGAGCAGGAGCAGTAACACTTCCTTGCTCCCGAGTAGGCGCGGTGTACTTCTTGACGGCTGAAAGGAAGGGCTGGCTGCCACTGGGTGCTTCGACCTTGCCGCCAAGTATGTCCGAGAAGGGGACCATCTTGCCGAACAGGAGTCGGGTCTCGTCCTGGTCCTGGGCAATGTGTGATCCGCTAAGATCAATGCCGGCAAAAACTCCTCGCGCACGTGAGTAGGTCAAGACCTCGGCTTTCATCTTCCAGTCGGTACCCGCGGCGGCCTCTCTGCCCACTGGACCCGCAGCGGCCGAAGCGTCAGCTCCAACCTTGAACTTGCTCGAGAGCAACGCATCCATGCCCTTCTGATTCATGACCAGCATGACCAGATCAATTGCCTGTCCGCCGATCTGCAAGCCCCAGCTTCCCCCCGTAATGCTGAATGGGGCCGGTGCGCTCCAGCCATTTGCGGTCTTGCAGGTGGCCACGCCTTTGCCGTGATTCCCGCCGAATCCTACCGCAATCTTAACCATCGAAGGGACCACCGCAATGCATTCCGCGTCTGCCATCACCTTGTCTGGAATGGCTTTTTCTTTCACCGACATAATTTCGTCCAGGACGTTGGCCGCGTTTTGAATTCGCTTTTCAATGTCGGACTGGTCCTTGTCTGCGGCCCAGCTGATGCCCCCGAAAAGGAGCAATCCAGCGCTGAGGGCCAGAAGAAATCTCATGACTGCCCCGGTTTCTCGTCTCATCGCTTCACCTCTCTCTGGTTCCTGTCTCTAGATCAATACACAATCGACCAATACACAATCCCTTCAAAGCCTAGTCGCGCGGGCACTCTATGGCAAATCCAGTGAAGACTGTACAGGAACGCAAAACGAGCTTTAGTTGCGCAGATGTTACAGTGTGGCCACTACATCCAGCTCGCCTTGTTTTTCGAGCACTTGCACTCGCACCGTGTCAGCCTGGCGCTCGAACATCAAATCTACAGAAGCCTCCCCGAGTCGCAGGCCATGAATGGAAAGATGCGGAATGCCTTCCGGCAGGCAGGGCCGCTCAAAAAGGACCCGTTTCTGCGCTGCTTGCAAATTCAATCCAAGACACGCCTGTATTAGCAAGAACGGTGCTGCCGCCGCCCATGCTTGCGGCGAGCAGGCAACCGGATACAATGTCGGCCCCTCTCCCGGTCCTTCGCGCTCCAGCCCGCAAAACAGCTCCGGGAGCCGGTTCAGTTCCATGGAGCTACTTACGTCAAGCAAGGCGAGCAGAATCTTTCCGGCGAACTTCTTGAAACCGTACGCCGCCAGTCCACTTGCGATCAAAGCATTGTCGTGAGGCCAAACCGATCCGTTGTGATACGAGAGAGGGTTGTAACGCGCCTCGCCGGAAGCCAGCGTTCTAATTCCCCACCCGCTAAAGAAGTCGGATTCAAACAAAGTGGCCGCCGTTTTGCGTGCGTGTTCTGCGCTGGCAATACCGGAAAACAGTGAGTGTCCGGCATTGGAGGAACGCACCTGGCACGGACGCTTGTTTCCATCAAGGGCGAGCGCGTAAGTTCCAAGGTCTTCGCACCAGAACGCCCGCTCAAATTTCTTGCGAGTTTCGGCAGCCTCTGCTTCGAGCCGGCTGCCAGTTGCCTCGTCTCCAAGCGCGCGGCTCAATCGGGCCGCGGCCATTTTGGCCGCATATACATAGCCTTGCACCTCACACAGGGCTATCGGCGGTTGAGCGATAGTGCCATCGGAATGAAATACCGAGTCGTTTGAGTCTTTCCATCCTTGCTGAATCAGGCCCCTGCTTCCATGTGCCGCATATTCCACTAAGCCATCGCCATCCACGTCTCCATACTCGTCCATCCACCGCAGCGCAGCCTGAACATTAGGCCACAAATTTTCGATCAAAGTGCGATCGCCGGTCCTCTCGTAGTAGGCACCTGCCAGCACCACGAATAATGGAGTTGCATCCACGGTCCCGTAGTAACGCCCGAACGGAATCTCTCGCAGGTTTGCCATTTCCCCATGCCGCAGCTCGTGCAGAATTTTTCCTGGCTCTGCTTCGCTCTCACGATCAAGTTCAGTTGCTTGTGTTTGTGCGAGGAATTTAAGCACGCCTTGCGCCAACGTCGGTTCTATCCATAGAGTCTCAAGCGCTGTGATGATTCCATCTCTGCCAAAAACCGTGCTAAACCAGGGCACGCCCGCGTAAGGATAGTCTTTCTCCCGGTTGCCGATCGTCATCATTTGGACGTCATCGCCCGATCGCCTAATCCAGTCGTTAAAGCGGGAGTTTGAACTGACCACTCTGGGAAAAGAATGTGCGGCGCCAATTACTTCACTGTTAGCGCGCCGGATCGCTTGCGAGTACGGAACACTTCGGCTTTTGTCTTTGCCGTTTTCACAGGAAGTCCGAAAATTAAAGACCGCGGGGCTCTTGGGCTTCAGTTCAAGGGAAAAGCTCATTCCCTCTGGTCCGGTGCTTCTCGGTGCCGGCTCGCAATGGATTCGCGTTCGGCGGGTAACTCCGTCCAGTCCTTCATAGCCCAGCACCAAACAATCAGGCCCGATTTCGGGATCGAGGTACCTACCCCGACGCCGTCGCCGCATGCCCCTGACTTCGAAGATGTCAGCGAAGTCCGCTGCAAACCCTATGCTCAAAGGCACCGTGAGGGTCTCCATTCCATAATTGACGAGTTTCAATTCCTCGTACGCCATCTGGTGCCAGAGAAACTTCGAACGAAGCAAGTGCAATGTCCCCCTG
Source organism: Acidobacteriota bacterium (assembly GCA_003224755.1). Classification (GTDB taxonomy): domain Bacteria; phylum Acidobacteriota; class Terriglobia; order Terriglobales; family Acidobacteriaceae; genus Gp1-AA145. The sequence goes on along the minus strand of QHZR01000152.1, from coordinate 2,103 downwards.
TGAATGGCGACGGTATTGCCGTGCGAGACGTCGAGATTAGCTAGGTCTGCTGTGAAAAGAAAATTGTTCGGCTCAATTGTCGAACTCAAGAGTAGAGGCTGCGCATTCCACAAGTTGAGTACCAGCTCTGAAAGATGGCGCGTGCCGTCGCAGAACAGACCGTGCTCACCCAGGCCGCTACATTGAATGTTCCCCAGTCGGTCGAAGACCGCAAACGTAGCCCCATACTTTAGAACACGGACGCGATCATCACGGGGAGGCGACTTGGTTGCTATGTAGTATTGCTGGGAGAGGGTAGCTTCATCCAATTGAGAACTCCAGTAGGCGTGGGCGCTTTCTTCTTGTAAGAGAGCTGTTCGTAGATTGTTAGGTATTCGTTCGCCATTCGACCAGCTGTAAAGTGCTGCTCAAAATGTTTTCGGACTTTTTTTCGGTCCACACGATCGATCTTGTTCGCCGCCTGTACGGCACCAGGAAGGTCTGATACGACGTATCCGGTCAGCTCATCAGCGATAACCTCGGGCACCGAGCCGAATGGGTAGGCGATGACTGGCGTTCCACACGCCATGGCTTCAATCATGACCAAGCCGAACGGTTCGGGCCACGAAATCGGAAACAATAACGCTGCTGCATCGCCCAGGAAATCGTTCTTTTGCGGAAATCCTACTTCCCCCACAAATTCAACATCGGGAGCATCAAGCATTGGACGGATGCATGCATCGAAATACTCTTGGTCCGCGCGATCAATCTTCGCCGCAATTTTTAACGGCATGCGTGCGGCCTGAGCGATCTCTATTGCGCAGTCTAGACCTTTTTCCGGCGAAGTCCTCCCCAGAAACGCGAGATACTTTCCTGGACCGCTATGAAAGTTGTAATGGTCTTTCGGGATGCCGTGATGAACCGTTCCCTGCCAGGCAAGATGAGGTAAAGGATCGCGCTGAGCGTCAGAAATCGAAACCACAGGCATGTCGCCATAGACTTCGTACAGAGGCACCAGGTCTGGGATGTCCAATCTTCCGTGCAGCGTGGTGACGTGGGTATAACGCTCGCGCCTGCTTACAGGGAAGTGCAGGTAGTCGACATGGAAGTGAATCAGATCGAATTCTTCTTTGTGCTCGAGCACGTGCTCCATCAGAATAAGATGACGCGCTAAGTGATCAACGGAATCGGGAGATGAACGCAACGACGCTGAACATGCAGGTATCAGCCGTGCAGTCGTCATGGAATCACCGCTGGCAAACAGCGTTACATCATGACCTAAACGAACCAATTCTTCGGTCAGCCAGGAAACAACTCTTTCGGTGCCGCCGTAAAGTTTTGGCGGGACACTCTCGTATAGCGGCGCGACTTGGGCAATTCTCATGGCTGCTGACAATTCTGCTGTGCATCGCGCGGAGAGCTCCGGGCCAAAGGACTTGCGGGGCAAGTATTCACAGGCAAGCCATGCAACTTGAACAGGGACTCCGCGGCGCGACCGCAACTATCACTGCTTCAATAGGTTACAGCTTGCCCCTATGAATCGGCCATCCGGTACTTGCTGTAGCGATTACGTATATTTCGCTAGCTCTACCAGACTCCCTTGTCACTTCCAGTGAGTCGGTAAGCTAGCAAGGCCGATACCGCCAAGGGTGGCAGCAAGGGCAAACGGGTAATGGCGCGCATGTCCCCATGCCGGCCAGCAGCAAACAATTGTGAACCGTACAGTCCAGCCGCGGGACGCATGGGTACGCGCAAGAAACGGTTTCGGAATTCAACCCGCAAATTAGAGGAGTATGCGGCTGCGATAATGTCGTCGGGAAGCTCAAGCTGATAGCCGTATGTCTTTGCATATTCGACGACGATTACAAGAAAGCTGGCCACGCCAGCCCAAATGCTCCCCAGTTCCGCGCCGCGCCGAAGTTCACCGAAGTCGAGCGATCTGCTCTCGATCAGCGCCGCCATGTCCGCCATATCGCAAAGCCTGAAATAAAAGTGACGGTACATCCGCTGCAGCGTGGAAATAAGAATTCGTTCTTCTGCGGCAGGAACAGGGAAGGTGTGCCCGTTTACAGTCTTACTGACGCTGCGATCGAGCACGCGCCGTGCCATCAATTCTTGCTCTCC
>QHZR01000543.1 GCA_003224755.1 Acidobacteriota bacterium | reverse complement strand
CCCCCGACATACCCCCCTTTTTTAATCGCGGGCTTGCCTTTGCTCAATTTTTCCGTTATGCGCACGGGCTTCTCCCTTAGAACCCCTAACAAAATTGTCATGGGCGGCTTCCCAACTTCGTTGGTGCCATCGCTCACATAATCTTAACGACATTCCAACAAGGGGTCTCAGAAAGTGTTGGTGCGCTGTACCAGCACGACATTGCCGCTTACTATGCCGATTTCGCGGGAATCCTGGCCAAAAACCTCGGTGACCGCATTACCACCTGGGCCCCCTTCAACATGCCGTGGACGTTTACTTATTACGGCTACGGCATCGGTGTCTTTCCTCCGGATAAGGCCAACTTCGATCAATTTCTGAAAGCAGCGCACACAGTCAACCCCGCGCAGGGCGAAGCCTTCCGTGCAATCAAGGCCGCATCCTCCAAGGCAACAGTGGGCAGCGCTTACGGCATGGCTCCCGCCTATCCGAAGACCGACAGCGAAGTCGATCGGGCGACAACGGCGCGTTATCACGCCATGAACAACATCTACTTCCTTCATACCGCCATGCATGGCCAGTACCCAAAGGCTTTCGTTGGCGAAACGCCGTATGAAGCGACGGGATTCAAACCCGGCGGCATTCCCGCCAAGGGAAACCTTCGCCTCTCCTGGAGGAGTTCTGTTCTTCAGTGCACGGTCCAGACGCTCTCGGAGAAACTCGCGCAAAGCTGTCCCATCTTGGGTCGTCCTCTGCGATCTCGAAGCGGATAAACTCTCCACCTTCCATCATCTTGCCTCTCGGCAGGTCAACTCCAGCCGCCAAGAATTCAACTCTTTCTTGCTTGTTCGCTCTTGAGTAGAAAATAAATGGGACTCGGGCGTTTCATCGCTGCATTCCCTTCGAGAAGACATTGTAGGCCCGCCGAACAGGGCCACTCGCAAGGTCCTGACTGTTGATAACAGCGATTACACCAACAACCCCGAAACGGCCATTTATGAGATAGCTCTAAAACCCAGGGCAGCCCCGCGCCTTTTTTCTGCTCACATAATCATTCATTTGCCTGGAATCGATGAAGGAGAGACCGGAGCTGCACAGCGTCCTCCAAAGGTCTAAATAACGTACTGCGGCGAAGCATACGCGAGGCCGTCAGAAATTTCTTGATAGCAGGTATAAACCAGGCGCAGCAATCCCTGAGAAGGCCACGGTAGCCGAGGCCATTGACCATCTCTCGTTGCAGATCATCGAAAAGGCCGTGAATGAACCCAAGCTTGCCAGCGCAGCGGCGTCGTTAGTCAAGAGGTTTGATGAGCGCAGCGCTGGGCAGGCCGCGAAGAATGAAATGGACAGAACCGATGGTTCGGACAACGCGATAAAGTTCGTTATTGTGCAGCCCCCGCCAAACGTGCTGCCAATGCCCCCTGAACAACCTAGACCCACGCGCCCAAGCACATCCACGTCTTAGCTCGCGCGTTGCAGACTTCGTCGGGCAACCTCGAATTTGTGGGTGCCGTGACGGACGTCACAGTTGCAAAGCAGTCGGAAGAAAAGCTTCGACGCAGTGAAGCAGATTTGCTTGAGGCGCAGAGACTAAGCCATACCGGCAGCTGGAGGCACAATCTTTTGTCGGGGGAAGTGACACTCTCACCGGAGATATTTCGAATACGCGGCATCCAAGCCGATGACGACCCGTCGAGGGCTGAATTCTTCTTTGACAGGATTCATCCTGAGGACCGGACCGTAGTTAAGCAAATCTATGAAAGAGCTCGAATCCAGAAAACTGATTATGAATCGAACTATCGCATTGTTCCTCGTGATGGAACCATCAAGCACCTCCACACTATCGGCCATCCTATCTTGAACGAGTCGGGCGACGTCGTAGAGTTTTTCGGGACCGCGACGGATGTCACCGAACAGTGTCAGGCGGAAGAGAAAATCCGACAAAGCGAGGGCCAGCTCCGACAGCTCCTTGACCTCACGCCCATGCACATCACCGAATTTGGGCCTGATGGAACTCCTCTCTATAACAACCAGGCCTCGCTCGATTATCACGGTGTAACTCTTGAGGAGCACTTGGGACCAAATAATCTGTCACTGCAGACAATTCTCTAACAATCAATTTACAACTGACCTGATTCCAAACTGTGATCGCTGAATCTAACTTTCCAGATCAGAGAAATGAGTCATTGCAACAGTTCTGAGCGGCGCTGTCTGTGGAATGAAACGCTCGAACGCTCAGTTCTCAGCAATGAGGTTCAGAACATTCTTGAAAAGGAGGATTCATGAAGAAGCAGTACGCAAGCATTTTACTGACGCTTACTTGTGTTCTGGGGTTGGGTGTAGGTGCCGAGGGTCAGTCTCAACGCGAGGTCATTGTGACTGTACCCTATGAGTTTGTGGCGGGAGGTAAGACGCTCCCCGCGGGCACATATACAGTGACTCGGGTGTCGGAAGATAGGTTTGGCGGACTAATCATCAGCAGCTATGAAAACCGCTCAAGTGCGGTCGTGATGCCCAATGAGTTTGAAAGCTATCCTGCCGACAACATCAAGGTGAGCTTCAAGCAAATTGATGAC
>QHZR01000542.1 GCA_003224755.1 Acidobacteriota bacterium | reverse complement strand
GGCCGTAATCGCCCTGGTGCAACCGGTTCCCGATTCAAGATGCCATCGAAGATCACTCCCGAAGTGCTCCCCGAAAACGCCATATGCCCGGTCGCTATCTCGTAGAGCACCACTCCAAAGGAAAACAGATCGCTGCGTCTATCCAGTTTTTCCCCTCGGACCTGTTCCGGCGACATGTATGCCACGGTGCCTACCGCAGAACCGGGACTGGTCAATAACTTCTCAAAGGTGACCGTAGCCGGATCGCCAACGTCAGGTTCAATTAATTCCTCGCCTGTCACTTTAGCAAGGCCGAAATCGAGGATCTTGGATTGCCCACGCTCCGTCACAAAAATGTTTGCCGGCTTGATGTCGCGATGAACGATCCCCTTTGCGTGTGCGGCGTCCAAGGCATCGGCAATTTCGATGGCCAGCGTCAGCAACCGCTCCAGCCCCATCGGCCGACCGATCAGATGCTTCAGGACTTGTCCATCGAGAAACTCCATCGCGATGAACGCCTTCCCATCTTGTTCCCCTACGTCGTAGATGGTGCAGATGCTTGGATGGTTGAGCGCCGAAGCCGATTGTGCTTCATGCTGGAAGCGGATCAATACCTGCCGATCTCTGGCAACTTCATCAGGCAGGAACTTCAGAGCAACAAAACGGTGAAGCCGTGTGTCTTCGGCCTTATAGACTACCCCCATTCCGCCGCCGCCAAGCTTCTCGATGATGCGGTAGTGCGAGATGGTTTGGCCAATCATGAGGCGGAAACTTCACCCGTAGGCGATGAGCATGGTAGTTCGCTGCCTGGATCAAGTCAACGAGCGCGCCCTAGCTCTGAGCGGAACGAGTATGCAGGGCGGGCGTTCCGAGTCAGAAAAAATTCCTTCCCCAGAGCGGCATCCCGGCCAGCGCACTCGCAAAAGCCAAGCCCACACGGCTTCAATACAGCCTGCTTGACTTCCGTTCGTTCGGGCGCATAATCGTGCAACCCATTGCCTCGGTCGGGGAAATCAGGTTAGCAAGAGGTGACCAGAATGGACGGCACGCGCCATGCCGGACGCCCCACTCAGATGCCGTGAGTGCGGCAGCAATAGGTTCATCGTCCCAGATCATTCGACAGATGAGAGTCTCATCACTTGCGCCGACTGCGGTGCTGGGATAGGGCGCTGGGGTGACGTTCGAGTCGGCATCCTCGAAGAAGCCAAAGAGGTGAAGAGCGCACGCAAAGCCAAGCGGCGTACAGCCTGATTTGACAACACACTTTCTCTCAGGTCCGGCAAAGGCGGAAGGCGATGTGTACCCGATTGTCTGTATTGACAGGCGTTAGAGTCCCATTCAGAATCTGTTGGCTCAATTCTGCTTTGGGAGGAATGGCTATGAAAAAACACTTCCCAAAATTTTTAGGTGCATTAACGGTAGGTGTGCTTGTATGTCTCGCAATTACCAGTGAGCCAGCGAAAGCCGACTCCTTTGTGATGCCTTCAGACGGTTATCTCTATCTGCAACAGATGGGAGGGGAGGCGGCGGGCATAACCACCTTCGGCGTGGGTACTTCGCCAAGCGATTTTGTTCCCCTCTACACCGGCCTGCCGAATAACCCAAGTCCCACGGGTCTGGTGCTTGTCGGATTCTTTTCTGCCGGTACGACCATCAATTTTGGAATGTTCACCACGTTCGACGGTACGGCCTGGGCATTTTCTAACGGAACCGATCAAGCCTCCATCGTCGCCTTTTCTGATATAGACAATAGCCTGGGGCTGGGCGGTAGCATTCTCCAGAAAACAGGCAGCAATACGTGGGTGCTGCACCTTGACGATGCTCGTTCGGCGGGGATTGACGACGATGACAACGACGTTCTCATGGGATTACGCGTCAGCCCAACCAAGATCAGCATTGTGGCAGAGCCTGGAACCTGGCTCCTAATTCTTACCGGCGCGGCGGCAATTGCACGGCGATCATACCGCCTTAGACGATACCTCTCGCACTGAACACACGAGTTGCGGGTGCATCACGCTGGCCGCGATTCGACCAGAAATCCCAGCGCAGAGCGATGGTCATCTTAGTAAATTAACAGGTTGATCGGATGATAAATCGGAGACGTTGTAGAGCGTGGCCTCTCGGTTGCGCCCTTTTTCTTTTGCCATGTACCAATGCCTCATCTCGGAAAAGGTGCTAGAGTGATAATCGCTGAGGCGCAACATCCGGGGAATCCCATCGCGCCGTCCTTGCACCCCCGGCAGGGAGGCCGCTATGTCCGACCCCACGTGGCAGGAGTTGTACAATGCTGCCATTCTCGAATTTGATCTCACTAGACTCTCTGAACGAGTAGAAGCCGCGTGTCACGCAATTCATAAATACCGAGTACAGAAGCGCCAGAGCCTCAGCGCAGCGGAAAGTAGCGAGCTTGACGAGGCATTGCGCGTGCTCTTCAAAGTGATGCAGCGAGCCGCGTAGTCTTCTATTGGTTATTTGCTACAATCCTCGCCCGAGGCGAACACATGGACATAATCTCGCAGTTGAAGACTGAACGTGACAAGGCAGCACGGCAGGTGAACGCTCTAGATACCGCGATTAGGACACTGAGCGGAATGAACAGCGCACGCCGATTACACGGACCTCGTAAAATGAGCGCCGCCGCACGAGCAAGAATCTCGGCATCTCAAAAAGCACGTT
>QHZR01000075.1:27169-63381 GCA_003224755.1 Acidobacteriota bacterium | reverse complement strand
GGCAAGTTAGGCACCAGCACGGCAGGACCAGGTGCGCAGGTCGTGGTCGCCAAGGACGACATGTCGAAGCTGAAAGAGGAAATCGAAAAAGCCATCAGCCACATGCCAAACTTCGACAAGCTAAAAGACCAGATTGAGATCAAAGTCACCCGGAAGGGCTACGAATCGAGCTGCTAGAATCAGCAAAGGGAACTTTTTTTGATCTCGGCAGCCCAAAGCCGAACCAGAACGGCGAAGAGTTGCTCGATCTGCTAGCCGGCGAGCTGGGCAAACTGCCCAATAAGATTTCCATCGAGGGTCACACGGATTCCAAGCCTTATAGCGGGAAGAGGAACTATGCAAACTGGGGAACTCTCAACTGATCGCGCCAACTCCGCGCGCCGCCTGATGCAGCAACAAGGGCTGGGAGAGAAACAGATTGCCCAAGTGCGCGGCTTTGCCGACCAGCTTCTGCGCAAGCCTGAGAATGCGGTTGATCCATCGAATCGGCGGATTTCACTGATCGTCCAGTACATCGACCCGAGCGATGCGCAGGAGGCGAGGACAGCCGAGACGGTGAAGAGCCGGGAGCAAACTGAAAAGAAGTAGCCATTGTCTTCGTTTCGCAGATTTCAAAGTTTCAACGTTTCAAGGTTTCCGCGTTTGCCGGGAGGCTTTACCTTGAGACTGAAACATGTGTGAAACCTTGAAACTTTCAAGCCTGATTCACTTCACCTCAAACGTTCCCTGCAGTCCGCTGGCGGAGTCCGGTGCGACCCAAACATCGTAAGTTCCTGTGGGGACGATCCAGTGCATATTCGGATCATAAGATCCGAGATCGTTTACCTTGACCGTAAACTCTACCGCCTTGTGTTCTCCCGCTGCCAGCGTGACCCGTTGGAATCCCTTGAGCTCGCGGACCGGCCGCGACGTGGGAGCCACTCGATCATGCACGTACAACTGCACCACCTCTGTGCCTTCACGCTTCCCGGTGTTCTCAACTTCGGCGCTCGCATGCAACGTACCGTCCTGAGGCACTCGCGAATCTGCTTTCAGATTTCGGTAGCTGAATGTCGTGTAGCTGAGCCCGTAGCCAAACGGAAACAGCGGGTCCTTAGCCAGGTCGAGATATCCGGTGTGCCAGCGGTCGGGAGCTGAAGGCCGCCCAGTATTTTTGTGATTGTAGTAAATCGGAATTTGCCCGACGGAACGCGGCCAGCTTAAAGGCAGCCGCCCGCTGGGCGAAGCATCACCCAGCAGCGTATGCGCTATCGCATTCCCCGCTTCAACTCCTAAGTACCACGCCTGCACGATCGCGGAGGCTCTTTCAGGCGCCCAGCTGATGTTCAGCGGTCGTCCGCTTTCGAGAACCAGCACGACAGGCTTTCTGGTTGAGATCACCGCATCAATCAACTTCATTTGATCGCCGGGCAGATCGAGCGATGCGCGCGAGCTTGCCTCACCACTCATCCCTGCGAGTTCACCGACGAAAAGCACAACAACATCCGCCTTGTTCGCGGTTGCCAACGCATCATCAATACTTGCCGGTCTGCTTTCGGTCTCCGCATTCTCCACACCAGTTGCCGACGGAGGCGCAGGCGCGGCCACTCCTGCGGCGAGCCCGCTCTCGAAGGGCGGGATGTCCACACCCTTCGCGTACCGCACGTGATCGTCACCCATTTTTTGACGGAAAGCGGCGAGTGGCGTAATCGCGTCGCCGGCTTGACCATTTCCCGCCCAGGGGCCGAGTTGCGATGACTTGTCATTCGCGAGCGGCCCGATTACAGCGATGGTCTGGTTGCGGTTGAGTGGCAGCACGTTGTTCATGTTTTGCAGAAGGACAAGAGACTCGAATGCCAACTTCCGCGCCACTTCACGATTTTCCGGCGTCAGGATATCTGTCTTCTCACGCTTGGGATCGGCGTAGGGGCGCTCGAACAATCCTGCCTTGAATTTGATTCGAAGCACGCGCCGTACGGCTTCATCCACGACGCTTTGAGGCAATTTTCCTGACTGCACCAGCGCAGGAATCGAGCTCAGATACGCGCCGTCAACCATGTCCATGTCCACGCCAGCGATCACTCCGCGAAATGCGGCTTGAGAATCATTTGCGGCTGCGCCGTGTGCGATCAATTCGTGAGTTGCACTCCAATCGCTCACCACGAAACCATTGAAGTGCCACTCGCCGCGAAGGATTTCAGTCAACGTGTGATGGTTGGCAGAGGCGGGAACGCCATTCAGGTCCTGAAATGCCGACATCAGAGTTCCCGTACCCGCCTCAACCGCAGCATGGAAAGGAGGAAGGTAAATTTCGCGTAGCAACTGCTCCGAAATATCTACTGTGTTGTAATCGCGACCGCCTTCAACCGCGCCGTAAGCAACGTAATGTTTGGCGCATGCGACGACGCTTTCTGGATCGGCTATGTCCTTACCCTGAAAGCCGCGCACTTTGGCCGCGGCGATCACCGAGCCCAGATACGGATCTTCCCCTGCGCCTTCGACAATGCGCCCCCAGCGTGGATCGCGCGCGATATCCACCATCGGCGCAAACACCCACTTCACGCCCGAAGCAGTGCTTTCTTTTGCGGCGACTCGCTCGGCTTGTTCAATCAACTGTGGATCGAAACTTCCGGCGCTCGCGAGCGGCACGGGAAAAATAGTGCGATAACCGTGGATCACGTCGTAGCCAAGAATCAAAGGAATCTTCAGACGTGAGGCTTCGACGGCTGCGCGTTGTGCCGCATTCGCCTGTTCCGCGCCCAGCACTCCAAGCAACGATCCAACCTTTCCTTGCTTGATCATCTCCATGGTCTGGGGATTGTTTCCCACGAATTGCGTAAGCTGCCCGGCTTTCTCTTCCAGCGTCATTTGCTGCAGAAGCGAGTTCACACGCTGCTCAATTTCCTGATCAGACAATTTCTGAGCGGAGACAAGCGCAGAAGCGAATAGCAACACAAGAGCAAGACACAGTTTGGGAGAGTGAAACATAGGTCGTCCTTTGCGGAGATTTGCGAGATCGACAGTGTAGCATAGTCAGCTGTAGAAAATCGTTATTCTTGCCGTATCTCTAGTGCGCGGCTGCCACACTTTCTCGATGGTGACGGTATAGCTCGGCAATCGAATAGGTGACTCCGGCGACGAACATTGCGTCTGGAATGTTACCGGTGAAGCGGCCCATCATTCCGAAATCAAAAACCAGACGCGGCCGCGCGGTACAAGTCCCAGAGGCGATAAACTGCGCGCTGCCTGGCGTGAACACATTTGGAGAAGTGATGCCAGAGAGCTCGGCAGTGGCTCCCCACTTCCCGCGAAGCGGATGAGACCACGCCAGCGCGTTGAGATAGGTCCGATCGAACCCACCCGGCGGCCTCCCGAGAAGATTCGCTACCAGATTGAAGTCGAAGTGGTGTTTGCCGAGATCCTTGCTCACCAGTAGAGTGAACACGTGATCGGCCTCTCCTGAGCCCAGTACATCTCCCGCGGTCGGAAGCTTCGTCATGTACATCAATGCGATCGAAGGTTCGTGACCTGAATCCTGCGTCAGGCGATATTTGAAACCGAGAGCGGTATCGCCGACACCATGAGTGCCGGAGTCCGCAGTGAAGGGATTGTTGGTAAAACGCAATTCGAAGTTCTTGTTGACCCCGAACTTGAGTAGGCCGTTGATATCCTGGTGCGAAGCCGCAGCGTCAATTCCCCACTCGGTTTCGAGCACTCCCGGCTGCACTGGCTGTGCGGTAGTTGAAACCGTTGGGCGATTAGGAACTGCAGTGAGATCGTCTTGCGCACGAATGTACGGCGAGAATGCGCCTGCGAAGAGAAATATGATCGTAGCGCGGAGCGCAATTCTGAACTGCCGCATTTGCCTATTCTGAATCGAACCGCCAATTTCTTAAAGACAGAACGGAATAGGAACGGCAGTATTCCATCTTTCAACTAGCAGAATTCTGGCGGAGAGGGAGGGATTCGAACCCTCGGTACAGGTTTTAGCCCGTACAACGGTTTAGCAAACCGCCGCATTCGGCCACTCTGCCACCTCTCCGGCGGCATGGGAACAGTTTATCACCTGCTCTTGCGAAAGAATTGTTGGGCGTGGAAACATCTCGAAAAGGGCGCGGCAAAATCCGAAACAGGGTCAGCCAAAAGGCGCAATTGAAAGGACGCAAGTTCGGCATCGCTGAAGCGATGCCCCTCCCGATCTCAGTGAGTGCCAGTTGGCGAACCGGCTCCCTTCCTCTTGCTCCAACCCACCCTACTAATACACTCTAGTTAAACATGGACCTCGAGCAGCCACATCCCGACCCGCCGTCGTTGCTGGCGACCAGAATCTGCGATTTGGGGCTGAAGATGGACGGCTCGCAGGTCGAAAAATTCGTGCAGCAGCTTTACCGGGAGCTGGAACAGAAAAGGATCGTGAAGTTCCGGCCCGGAGTTTACTTGACCGACGAATGGGGATGCCCGTCGGGCGAGCCGGTGATTGGAATTCCGTTTTATCTTGCTCGAGCGGACCTCGGCCAAATTGAGAGAGAGAACAATGATCTCGAGACCGATCGCGAAGTCATGATGTATTTGCGCCACGAAGCAGGGCATGCTTTCAATTACGCTTACCGGCTGCACCGCACGCCACAGTGGAAGCAGTTGTTTGGACCATATCGCAGACCGTACCGCGAGAACTATCGCCCAGTGCTGTTTTCGAAAGACTACGTGCGCTACCTGCCGGGTTGGTATGCGCAGAAGCATCCCGATGAGGACTTTGCTGAGACGTTCGCGGTGTGGATGACGCCGCGCTCCAGTTGGCGGAAGAAGTATCGTGGGTGGGGCGCGATGGCGAAGCTCCATTACATGGATCGGATCGGGAAAGAACTCGGCAGTGTAGATCCACTCCGCAAGCGCGGCACGCCAGACGTCACTGTGGCGGAGATGGAAATGACGGTTGAGGAGTTTTATCGTAATTCCACCGAACAGGTCCCGCTGCTTGAGGTCACGCAGGATGGCGATCTGGCGACAATCTTGAATGCGCCGAAGAAATCAAAGACCGCGGTGCCAGCGGGACCCTTTCTGCAGAAGAACCGCAAAGTTCTGGTAGATCAGATTGCCAGTTGGACGGCAATGCCGCGCCCGCAGGTGCGCAGACTGATGGAGGCCATAGAGAAGCGAAGCGCAGAACTGGGATTGCTGATTGACAGTAGAAAAGAGGCGGAGCACCTGTCGGCGTTTACGGTGTTTGCCACCACCTTGGTAATGAATCATCTGGCGCGGTACAGGTTTTTTCAAGCGTAATGAATTACGCTGGAGGTGGAATGGGCGACAAACTGAAAGTCGCTGTGCTGTACGACGTCTGGGCAGAAGAAGAAGCTGTCGAGACCGATGCCGCTGACGCGGGGCGCAAGCGAAAAATAAAAGAAGACCGTGAGGAAATCACCGACGCTCTGACGAAGCTCGGTCATGAACCGTTCTATCACGTGCTCGATGGGCGGCCGCAATCGCTTTATGGCTTGGGAAAATGCGGTGCCGACCTCATCTTCAATCTGACAGAATCCTATGCCGGCGACGATACCAAGGAGATGAACGTCGCCGCGTACATGGATCTGCTGGGGATCCCGTACACGGGTGCTGGGCCGCATGCGCACTTTCTGGCGCAGGACAAAGGAACGGCCAAGAAGATGTTTGCGTTTCATGGCATTCGTACGCCATATTTTGCGACGGCGTATCGCGGAAACATTGATCATGCTCATGACGTGAAGTTTCCGCTGATTGTTAAGCCCCAGCTGGAGGATGGCTCCATCGGAATCGACGCCGAGGCAGTGGTAAACGGCGTAAAGGAGTTGATGGAACGCGTGGAATATGTTCAGAACGAGTTCGATTCACCAGCCCTTATTGAGGAGTACATCGAGGGACGAGAAATTTACGCAGCGATTCTCGGCAGCTACGAGCGTACGGAGGTGCTCCCGTTAGTCGAGCTGGACTTGTCGAAGCTTCCGGAAGGAACGCCGAAAATTGCCAGCCGCGATGTGAAGTTCGAGAGAGAGTCGCGGGCTTACAAGCTGACTAAATCCAAAATTGCGGACGATCTCGATGAAGCGACTGTCCAGAAACTCTCGGACACGGCACTCGCGGCTTATCGTGCAGTGAAACTCCGCGATTATGGACGCATTGACATGCGTCTCACGCCTGAAGGCGAAGTATATGTGATTGAGGCAAACCCGAATCCGTGGCTCTCGAGCAAGCACGAGTTTGCCATGGCAGCTAAGAAATCGGGCAGGAACTACACACAACTGATAGGCGAGATCGTGGAACTCGCCGCGCACCGTGGCAAGATCAGGACAAAGTCTTCGACAGCTTAGCGGCGGACAGCCCTCTTGGATCGGATTGGCTTGGTCTGTTTGGGCGGGGCTGTGATTTCAATTCTGTTTCTCCCTCCTTTTTTGGCACGATAGAGAGCCTGGTCCGCTTCTTCGATGATTTCATCCATACTTGCCTTTGACCTCGATTCAGCAACCCCGATGCTTACCGTCACTGATATGAAAGTGGAAGTTCTGCTGTTGGCCGGGGCTCTGCCGTTTGTGCCCTTGCGACGATCGGCAGGGCGCGAGATTTTGCGGCGTTCCTGTCCGCTGCGGACGCGGAAGGCGGAGTTCTCAATATTCAGTCGCATCCGCCTACTCGGAAGGCCTCTCCGCCTCCACCCACGCGGGCCAGCTTCGAAGCAACGAGCCGAAGCACCTGATCGCCAGTATCGTGCCCGTAATTGTCATTGATGCTCTTGAAGTGGTCTATATCCACGACCGCGACAGCATAAGGTGGCTTCAGGCGAAACGACGCGTCATTGAATGACCGCCGGGAATGAAGACCCGTGAGCTCGTCGTTATAAGCGAGTGAATAGGTATTTTCGATGATCGAGCCAGCCAGAGCCAAAGCCGCAGCGCCAAAGTATGCCGTGCCGGGCTTGCCCGTCGCGCCAGCCTGAAAGCCCAACCAGGCCATGATGAGAGACCAGAACATGCCGCTATCAATGGCGCGATGAAACTGCACAAACCGAACCAGAAGAAGACATAGCGAGGCAGCGAACATCAGAATTGCCGGCTGTGGCAGGTGTGAATGGTAGCTACGAATGAATGCAAAGTGCAGGAATGAGGGCGCAGGTTGCTCGGGGCGCGCCGCCGCAGCCACGAACACCGATTCGAAAAATAACAGTATCAGGAACCAGAGCAGCGTACGGCCTTCGTCTCCGCGCTCGGTAAAAAATGTAAGGAATGCAAAATTTAGTGGGATGAGCAACGCAATGGCTTCAAAAGCTACCAACCCCAGCCCGGCTCCTCGTTGGGCGTAGAACTGAACTGCGTGATGGCCAATTAGGAGCACAACGACCGAAAACAGAATTCGGGTTGAGTGAAATCTCCAGGCCAGGAGTCCGGCAGCCACGAACGCCGCATAATAAAAGAAGGTTACTCCGGACTGCGAAAGTGCGATCCATTTCGTATCGAGCAGCAGTATCGAGCCGAGCAGGATGACCCCGCCGGGGAGAAATAAGGAGTTCAAACTCTTTTTGGTCAATAACTCCATGGCTGGCTCAATTATCCTCCGGCGATGATGACCGATGTGCGAGTGACATTAGAGGTTCAATGCTGAATTCAAGGGCCGAGCTTGCTTCGATGACTCCGGAGCCATTCGTGTCTTGCTCCAAAGGGTTACCTGTCTTGGAAGTGAAGGCACACCTTATGAGAGTTCTAATTGCTGAACATGATCCCGCCTTGGCCAGCTTTGTGCGCAAGGGCCTGGAAGCTGAACACTATGCGGTGGATGTGACCACCGATGGAGAGCAGGCGCGTGCCATGGCCGGCGAACTTGATTATGACTTGCTCATGCTGGATTTAAACCTTCCGCGCGTGGACGGAGTCACGATTCTGCGGCATCTTCGCACCCGCAAGCCCAGTTTGCCTATTCTGGTCCTGACCAGCCGGAACCGAGTTGAAGACCGTGTGCAATGTCTTGATCTCGGCGCCGATGACTACATGGGCAAGCCTTTTTCATTCGCGGAACTCTCGGCGCGGATTCGCGCGCTATTGCGCAGGAGCCATTTGCCCGCTGCCGCAGTGCTTTCGGTTGCTGATCTAAAAATTGATCGCGTCGAGCGCCGAGTCGAACGTGCCGGCAAGCGAATTGAGTTGACGTCGAAAGAATTTGGGCTGCGGAATATCTCACGTTGAATGCCGGCCGGCGGGTAACGCGAGCCATGATCATTGAACACGTGTGGAATCTTTCTTTTGATACTGGAACCAATGTAATTGACGTCTACGTGAATTTTGGATTGCGCGTCACAGAGGTGCTGGCCGCGCCACAGGCTTTCGCCTAGCCGCATGGCGGGCATGCGACAACTTCGGCAGTTAGATCGCTTTTGCCGATGACATCGAATACTCCGCACTGGTTGCAATCGAGGAGATGGTGGGCTGCAAAACGCAAGCTTGCCTGACAACTTCATCTGGCCTTCAAGCCGCCTTTGAACGGATGGAGCAGCAGTCAGTGCCGCTGGAAAAGGAGTTCACAGGTGCGCAGGCGCCCCAGGACATGACGCGAATCATTTCGAGCTATGCGGCGAAGCTACCCGCAGATGAAGTGAAGATCGTCGCGTGCGGCCACTTAGCTTGGATAAGAGTCGAAGGTGCACGAGACCCGATGAATCTCCTGTTTCATCTGCCGAACTGACCCGGCACCTGACGCTCTTAAACTAGTCGCAGCGCGAGCCCTGCATCTCGTGTCAAATAGCCCTTGCGGCGGAACCAGGCCTGCATCGCATCGCGTAGTTCATCAACAGGCACACGCTCACCAATTTCCATGAGGCCGTCAGCAAGTGGCAATGTGTCATCGAAAATGCTGGCATTGGTGAAGTTGCGCATAGAAAAACTGTCGAGCCATTTCAAAGGGCAAGGCACGCGCCCCCCTTCGTGTTCATATTCCACGCGAATTTTCCGGGAAAACATGTTGATTGCTGACAGACCTACATCGCCGGCGATGGAGTGGCTTGAGCATGTGTCCCGGCCTCTCCATTAACCAGATCTTTCAGCTCTTTGCTGGGCTTGAAGAAAGGGATCTTCTTTGCGGGAACTTCCACGCGGTCGCCGGTCTTTGGGTTGCGTCCCACCCGCGGCTTGCGCTGGCGCGTCCGAAAGCTGCCAAATCCGCGGATCTCGATCTTGTCGCCAGCCCGCAGGGAGCGCACGACGCTGTCGAAAATCGTCTCGACGATCACTTCGCTGTCTTTGCGCGTTAATTCCGCCAGACGGGAGACTTCATCAATCAAGTCCGCTTTTGTCATAGCCTCTTCGCTCCCCTAAGTATTAATTTTCCTGGGTCCATCGCCCCGGCCCCTAGGGTTGGGGCCTTCCTGTCATGGTTACTCGAAAAGCACGCGTTCCAAGAACCCCACTCGCATAACCTTCTCAAATTTCAGGGGTTGTTGGCAAGAGCCACTTTTCGCCTCACCCAAAAACTTATTCTACTTCCACAGGTAGTAAAAACCCGTGTGCTGGTCGAGCAGCTTTTCCTTGGTGGGAAGCCAGGGCGTCACATCTCCGAACAACAGATCCAGCAGCGACTTGCGCTCCCGTTCAGAATGCACCAGCACCGGCTCGCCGCTGATGTTGACTGATTTGGCAGTGTCCTGCACCGCGGTCCGGAAATCGCCAATCTGGTCGATCAGGTGCATGCTCAGCGCCTGCTCCCCCGTCCAGACGCGGCCGTCGGCAATCGGTTTAATGTCCGACACCTTCGAATGCCGCCCATCAGCGACCGCCTGTACGAACTGGCGGTACATATTGTCAATCAATCCTTGCATGTACTGGCGCTCGGCAGGAGTCAGTTCGCGGGTCGGGTCGCCGGTGTCCTTGAATTCGCCTACCTTGAGGATCTCCGGCTTCAATTTCGCCCAGCGCATGAGATCGCCGTAGTTGACCCATTCCGCAATCACGCCGATCGACCCCACTACGCTGCCGCTATCGGCATAGATCTTATTTGTGGCGGAAGAGACGTAGTATGCGCCACTGGCGCCGACCGTCTCGATGGAAGCCACAATGCGTTTGTGTTTCTCGTCCCGGACCCGCTTGACTTCGCGATAAATCTCTTCTGACGCGGCCACTCCGCCGCCGGGCGAGTTCACGTGGATGATGATAGCCTTGATCGAATCGTCCTCAGCGAACTTGCGCAGCTCATCCACAACTTCGTTCGGGTCGAGAATCACACCATCGAGATCCACCACCCCGATTTTGTCCCCGAAGGCGTGGATTCCCGCCTGCTGGCCGCCCGCGTGCAGTGCCACGTACACCATGGTGAACACGGCCAGCACAAACAGGAAGAAGGCCCCTCCTCCGATCAGCACCCAGAGCCAGACGCGCGAGCGTGCGTTTTCCGCCATAAATGTCCAGTAAGTTTAGCACTTGCGCGGGAGACCTGCGCTATCAACAAGGACTTTGCACAAGCAGTGAGCGTCGAGCTATGAGCCTGGAGCAATCTGAAGCGCTCTGAGTGCTCAGAGCTCGAAGCTCGCCGTTCACTGCTAAGTCGGCACGATCACCTTCAGAGCGTCCCGCGCCACTTGGAACTCCACTGGAGTTTGGCAGACGAACTCGCCGTCGGCATAGACGTCGAAAGGATGCTCGGTTTCGATCTTCACGCTCGTTGTTTGCCCATATTCAACTTCTTCTAAACCGAGATGGCGGCCGAAATAAACCGTGGGAAAGAGGCAGAAGAGCCTGAATACGTCCATGGCGCGAACCACGCAGAGGTCGAGTTTGCCGTCGTCGAGTCTTGCTTGCGGCGCGATTTTCATTCCGCCCCCGTACGTGGGCGCATTGGCGAGTGCGGCGAGGATGGTTGGCCGAAATTGGCTAGCTGGATTTCCATCGCTGGAGATACTCATCGGAAATGGCGCGAAGCGCAGAAATTCGCGTGGAGCCGAGAGCGCGTATCCGCCACGTGCTCGGAGCCACTTGGGCAGATCGTTGGCCCGACGTGTAATTTCAGCATCAATCCCAATCCCAGCAACGCAGCAGAAATAATGCTCACGTGGGGCAGGCGGCTCGCCTATCATTTCGCGTATCACGCCGAGATCAATCGCGCGAACATTACTTCTGGTATCGAGGAATTTCCGCCAGGCAACTAGCGCATCGCGAACGCTGTGCAAGTTCAGCGCCCGTGCGAAATCGTTACCGCTGCCGCACGGAACGACCAGAACCGGCGTTTGCAGATTGACTAGGGTCGAAAGATGGCGATGAATCGTACCATCTCCTCCAAAAATTACTGCCACTTCGGCCTGATCGGGAAGGTCGAGCGCGCCGACCGTCCAATCAGCGCCGCCAATGTTCCTGAACTTTGCGAGATGCTTGTGGAAATTCCCTGGTCCGAGGATGGCCGCAGCGCGCATGCGCTACGAATTTAACCACAGCGGTGCAGAGGAGTGCAGAGACGCCCGGCAATGTTGGCTGAGTTGGTGTCCGATTACTGGCCCAACGCACCCTTCAAACCGGGAATTTCGTCGCGAAATTCGGGATGCACCGTTTCCGCCAGGGCCAGTGCCTTTTGAAGATGTTCGCGAGCTTCGTCTGGCCGTTTCAATTTGAGGAGAAGGTAGCCGAAACCGGACTGCGTCTGAATTGAGTCGGGCGCGAGCGCAACCGCCAGTTGCGTCTCGGAGAGTGCCTGATCGAGCCGGCTCTGTTTCATCAGCAACTGCGCTTGAGTGACATGATTCAGCGCTGACGCCAACGGAATATCGAAGTGTCCATCGAAAACGAAGATGCCGTGCTCCATCGCTGCCGTGGGGCGAATTCGCTGGAACTGATCATAGGGGTTGAGCGAATCAGGGCCAAACTCATAACCGGACAGCACGCCTGCGCTGATGGCCACTGGCCCGTCAATGTGCGCGGGGACGTCGATCGAGGGCTGCAGCCAAACCGACGCTATGGTCGTGAGCGGTTCGCAGGGAATGCCGTAGTAAGAAGGGTCTGCAACGACTTCGCAAAATATGCGAACCAGCAGTTCTTCACGCCGTGGCTGTCGAGATATTTTTTTACGGCTTTGAGTTGTTGGGCCCAGTCGGCATTCGAATCGCTGAGATATTCGTAGGTGCTTGCGGGGCCTCCCCAGAGTTCGTTCGCGTATGCGATATAAACCGGAAACGCGCGAAGCGAAGAGACGATATCGAATACGAGAAGCATGGCGACAATGTAAGCCCAACTGCGGCGGCGCTCGATTAGTTTGGCCGCGGCCCGCCCTGCGAGTGCAAAAAGGAACGGAAAATGGGCAGGATGTGGCGTACCCCAATGTTCATCCTGGAAGCCATCGCTACGGCCAGATAGATCAGCGCGGGAACGGTGAGAAACGTAATTCCCTGCGGTGCTCTACCCGCTGCCGGGAAAACTGCAAACGGCAGCAGCATCAGGAAACAATCAAAGCGAGGCTGCTCTTGATCGGGAACGGATGAGCACGAGCCTTGGTCAGCTGGCACTCTGAGTTTTTTCCACGAGAGCGAAATGGCGCTCCTATAACACCCGAGCCGCCTACACCCTCGTGTCTCTTGACAACGCCGTCGTCGTTATAGACGGGATGACCAAGTTCCAAGAGGAGTTGCGGAGAGCCAAGAGCCAGCAGCCGGCAGCTGCTTTCCCGCCTGTGCAAAACGTATCAACTTTTCTCTATCTCTCGCAGGGCAGAAAAGTTATAGTGAATTTGCTCAGCGGTTCCCACGACAACTGACCTGTTGATGGCGAGAAGAAGTGGCTCCACCATCCAGGAAGAGTTGTACTCCACGGCCGACGGACCGGCGCGCGAAGAACTTGACGACGCTCGCCTGCTCGACTTGGACGCGGAGAAGGAATCGCCATTCCTGCGGGCACAAAAACGCGTGTCAGCACGCCGGGGCCCGCTCCCAAAGAAAACTGCTGCACGGTTGCTGTGGGCAATCGTAGCGATTGTTGTTGCTGCGCTTGGTTCCATCGCCGCGGCTGCGCTCTACCATTATGGAGAACACTCCTGGCGTTTCCGGCTGCAGTCGAGCGACGACATCGAAATGGCCGGGATCAGCAATGTGACGCGTGCCCAAGTGATGGAAGTGATGGGCGGGGACATCGGCCGCAACGTCTTCTACATTCCCCTCGATGAACGCCAAAAACAGCTTGAGCAGATTCCATGGGTGGAGTCGGCAAGCGTCATGCGCTTCGCCCCGGACCGGATCAAGATTCAGATACACGAGCGCACGCCCGTAGCGTTTGCGCGGATCGGTTCCAAAATCTCTCTGATTGACCCGGGCGGCGTCCTCATGGAGCTTTCCGCCAAGAAAAAATATTCCTTCCCAGTGATCGTTGGCATGAACTCTGGCGAACCGCTTTCTACCCGCGCCGCGAGGATGAAGATCTACAACGACGTACTTCGCGAACTCGATTCCGGCGGCACGCATTACTCACAGGAGTTGAGCGAGGTGGACCTGACTGATCCGGAGGACGTGAAGATTCTGACCAACGATCCAGACGGAGAGGTGCTGGTGCACCTCGGATCGTCGGATTATCTCGATCGCTTCAAAGTTTATGTTGCGCACCTGCGGGAGTGGCGGCAGCAGTTTGAGAAATTGGAGTCAGTTGATTTGAGATATGACCGCCAGATCGTGGTGAATCCCGATCTGCGTGGGACAGCGCGGCAACCGGCGATTTCTGCCGCGGCGGCGAGGGCTGCCATCGCTGCGGGAGTAAAGCCGACCGCGCTAATCGCGAGAATCCCTGTTGCGCATCCTTCTGTGCTGCCCACCCCTTGGGCAGGCTCCGGGCAGGCTCTTGCGCAAAATGCGCGCAAGAATGGGGCACCCTCGTCTGTGCCGGCGACCAGCAGCAAGAAGGATCCGGCCTCAGGTCTCTCTTCGAAGTCCGCAACGAAAAAAGATCCGGCAAAGGTCACCCGCTGGCATAAACGGTGGAATCCGGCTAAGCACGCCGCTGCACCGGTGGCGCATACACCGACAGTCAGCGCGAAGGCGCAATCCGCGATTGGAGCACACAAACCGAGCCCTGGAATCCCGAAAGGACAGGAAAGCCGCTAACGATGGCAAAGGCGAACGACAACTTTCTGGCTGCGATTGATGTAGGAAGCGCCAAGACTTGCGTCCTGGTGGCGGAGACCACGGACAACGGGTTGCGTTATCGCGGGCACGGCCTGGCAGATTCGCGAGGGTCGCGCAAGGGCATCATTGTTGACCTGGAGAAGGCTGTGGCTTCGATCCAGAAGGCGGCCGAGCGCGCCGAGGACAGTTGCGGATTTCCCATTGAGCACGCACTTCTGGGGATTGCGGGATCGCATGTGCGCGGGATCAATACGCATGGCGGCCTGGTCTTCAATCGTGCACGGGAGATTGGCCGCGAAGAAATCCGTATGGCGGTGGACAAGGCCCGTGCCATTCCGCTGCCGCCGGATCGTGACGTTCTTCACTTATTGCCTCAGGAATTCATTTTGGACGAGCAGCACGGAGTGCATGATCCGCTGGGAATGATTGCGACCCGGCTTGAGGTGCGCGTGCACATGATTTCGGCTGCGAGATCGGCGGCGCAGAACGTGATCACCGCGGTGAACCGTGCGGGCGTGCATGTGGACGACACCGTCTTCGAGCCACTGGCGTGCGCGGATTCGGTGCTGCGCTCGGATGAGCGCGAGTTGGGAATCTGCCTGGCGGACGTCGGCGCAGGTTCAACGAATGTGATTGTGATTCAGGAAGGTGCGGTTGCGCACAGCGCGGTGTTGCCGGTCGGCGGGGACCACTTCACCAGCGATCTCTCAGTCGGGCTGTGCACGCCACTCGTAGAAGCCGAGAAGATCAAGAAGTCATACGGAAACGCGATTGTGACGCTGATTCCGGAAGGAAACGAAGTCGAAGTTCCCTCGGTAGGTGATCGTCCTTCGCGCCTGGTTTCGCAACGTATGGTGGGAGAGATTTTGGAGCCGCGGGCACGTGAACTGTTCGAGATGCTGCGAGAAAATCTGCGGCACGCGGGCATGCTGGAAGTATGTGCTGCGGGAGTGGTGTTGAGCGGCGGAGGGTCGCGGCTACCGGGATTGATGGACATTGCCGATTCGGTGCTGCGCAAACCAGTGCGAATGGCTTGGCCTTCGCCAATCGCGAAGATGCCGTCGTCACTGGCCGAGCCGGAGTTCGCGACCGTGCTGGGCATGGTTGTCTATGGGCATCGAGCGAGAACAGCCCGGGGCGGGCAGGATGAGCGGTGGAGTTCGAAGTTGAAAGCGATGCTGGTGGGGTGAAGCATCGAGCGTTGAGCTATGAGAAACGAGCAAGCGTTTCTGCGAAGGCCGATTGCTTGACGCTCACAGCTCGTAGCTCATAACTGGGATTGTTAACGGAGCAAGGGCCAACGACGAACGTCGATTTTTAACGAGGTGATTACATGAAAAAAGAATCCAACGAAATTCGCATCAACTACACAGACGATTCCCGTAACGACGCTCGCATCAAGGTGATCGGCATCGGCGGCGGGGGTGGCAACGCCGTCAACCGCATGATCGAAGCAGGTATGGACGGCATCGAGTTCATTGTTGCCAACACGGATTTGCAGGCGCTACGAATGTCGCGCGCAGCCACGAAGATTCAACTTGGCGTGAAACTGACGAACGGCCTCGGCGCCGGAGCGAATCCGGAGGTGGGGAGGAAAGCGGCCCTCGAAGATTCCGACAAGATCATTGAGGCACTCGAAGGCGCGGACATGGTCTTCGTGACCACCGGCCTTGGCGGCGGCACCGGCACAGGTGCGGCGCCGATCATTGCCTCATTGGCGAGCGAGATGGGCGCGCTCACGGTTGCCGTCGTGACTAAGCCGTTTGCATTTGAAGGCAAGCGGCGCATGCAGCAGGCGGATCGCGGGGTCGCCGAGTTGATGGACTCGGTGGACACGACGATTGTCATCCCGAACGAGAAGCTGCTTGCGGTCGCGCAGGACGCCGGCTTCTTCGAGTCCTTCCGCGTAGCTGACGACATCCTTCGCCAGGGCGTACAGGGAATTTCCGACATCATTACGATTCCCGGCATCATCAATCGCGACTTCGCTGACGTGAAGGCGATCATGGCGCGCATGGGATATGCGGTGATGGGGACGGCGAACGCGAATGGATCGCGCCGCGCCACCGAGGCTGCGCAGAAAGCGATTGCTTCCCCGCTGCTTGAGGCAGGAGCTATTGATGGCGCTCGCGGCATCCTGATTAACATCACCGGATCGGCGTCGTTGAAGCTGGCGGAGGTGCAGGAGGCATGCAGCATCATTCAAAGTGCTGCGCACGAAGACGCCAACATTATCTTTGGGGCGGTGCTCGATGAAAAAATGAAAGATGCGGTAAAAATCACGGTCATCGCGACTGGATTCAAGGAAGAAGACCGTCCGCGGCGCAGAACCGAATCCACAGGTTTCACGATTGATCGCGGCGCAGATGACTTCGACTCGGAACCGGCGTCTTCACCAACGGTGATGGAATCTGCTCAGCCTGCACCGGCGGCTTCCGCCGAGGTGATCTCCCTCGACAACATGCGGAGCGCCATGATCGCCAATTTCGAGCAGGCTGATTTGGACGTGCCAGCGTTCCTGAGAAAAAGGGGTGACACGGCGTAAGAGCGTGGCCCTTCCGCCTACAATAGACTGGGTAGTAACCTATGGCTCAGACGACTACTGAAGTCTCCAAACTGTTGGAAAGGGCACTGTCCTTGTCAGTTGAGGAACAGGAAGCGTTGGCCGAATCTCTCATCTCCAATCTCGGCGGCAAGGTGGATGAAGGCGTAGGAGCCGCGTGGGAAGCGGAGGTCGCCAAACGAATAGCCGAACTCGATTCTGGCAATGCAAAGACCATTTCGTGGGAAGAGTGTGTTGGTGGATGAGTATGGATTCTCGAAACCTGAGATTTACGTTCCAAAGGCACAGTTCTGGAACTGCCAGGAGCCAACCGCTTCAGACGCAGGGCAATGGGCCGTTGTCTCGGCCGGAATGATCGAAGACGGCCACAATTGTCTTTGGCTTCTCCAGTATCCGCACCAGCCGTTGGCCGGCGGCAGTATGTACGCGTTTCATCTTCCGGCGAGTATTCCTGCGCAGGGTAGTCCCGACCGACCACCCACTCCAGCCGCTCAGCGCAATTTTGGCGGTGTTCCACTCCAAGGGGATGTTCGCCTTGTATTCCTGAACACAATACGCGATGCGGAACAACTTCAACCGACATGGGACCGGATGCAGGCGCAGTTCCAGGCAATGGCGGAGGCACGAAAGAAGAAACAGTAAGAGCCCACAAATGCGATGGTTATTGCTCACCATTGTTATGTAAGTGCGTCACTAACATTGCGCTACTCTTTGCGCGGAGAAATCGACGTGACGAGACACCGGCTTGTGCTTGCGATCACATTTGTTTTTGGAATTGCCATGATTGCCGCTTCACCTGAAGAGCCATCCGAGAAGCCGCAGTACAACAAAGGCGGAGAATTGCTTAGACCGGAGAACTATCGCGAATGGATATTTCTTTCTTCCGGCCTCGGCATGAATTACAGTCCCGCGCCTGGCAGTCACGATATGTTCACTAATGTGTTCGTGCCGCAATGGGCGTACAAAGAATTTTTGAAATCGGGACAGTGGCCAGACAAGACCACGTTTGTAGTCGAGGAGCGCGGCGCTCAAACCAAGGGCTCCATCAATAAGCATGGAAACTTTCAGACGACGGAACTGATGGGTATTGGGGTGGAAGTAAAAGACTCGAATCTTCCCGATAAGTGGGCGTACTTCAATTTTGACGAGAACAAGAGTGCTGCCGCGAATCCCAAGGGAGCGTGCTTCTCATGTCATGAGAAAAACGCCGCTGTCGAGCACTCGTTCGTGCAGTTTTATCCGACGCTGAAGCCGGTGGCGAAGAAATTCGGGATATATCGAGAATCGGCGGAAGAGGTGAAGTAACCTCTATAATTTGCAGCTATCGCACTTGTTTAGCGAGCAAGGGAGTGCCCGATAAGAAGAGATTTATCCGCGTTCGTCCGCGAAATCCGCGGCTGTTTTTCGGTTGAGAAATGTGAACTTCATTTCACATCTATCGACGTCGCGGTAATCATCCCAGTCATTACCAAAGTCCGCGTCCTTTAAGCTCAAACCCGACTAAATTGTCTCGTCTCATGTGTTTACCAGATATGTGCGATGTTACCTGCATTAGCAAATTATCATTGCGTGCTTCACGCTAACTCCCATAAAATCAAAAAATTGCACCAGAGTTGTTAGAGATAGAGCCGCTGGCACTCTTCGTGCAATCTAAGTAGATGTGAATTCCGACGACAGGACCAGCGAAGTGACCGTTACTGGATCAAGAACCATTCGCGTCGTGGTTTCGTTTGCTTCCATCATTCTGCTCGCTCAAGCCGGTATTGCTGCGACTATCAGCACGCGGCCGCTGACTTCCAAGTCCAAATCACGCACTGTCGCTGAGAGTCCCCGCGCGCGCCGGCACATGCGGCATTTGGCGCGCAGCCGCAGGGTGGGATCGCGGACCGTTGCTTCGCTGAAGCGGCATCATTATTACGAGCGCTTTTATGCCAGTTCTTATGCAAAGGACATTACCGATAGCGATGTGACGGCCGGGGAAGATCCGGTGGTGCGCCAGGCCGCGCTTGATGCACTCGGCAACATGAACGGGACCGTCCTCGCAATCGAACCAACCAGCGGGCGGGTCCTGGCGATGGTGAATCAGAAGCTCGCGCTCTCGAGTGGCGCCCAGCCTTGTTCGACGATCAAATTGTCAGTCGCACTGGCAGCCCTGAGCGAAGGAATCATCACCAAAGAAACCGAGGTTCGCTTGGGCGGACGCAGCCACATGAACCTCACTCTTGCGCTGGCCCATTCGAACAACGCGTATTTCGAAGCATTGGGACGTCAGCTCGGGTTCGAGAAGGTCGCACATTATGCCCACACTTACGGTCTCGGAGAACTAGCCGGCTATCACATTGCAGGCGAGCAGGCAGGTGTCTATCCGGATGAAGAAATCTCGGCGAAGCTCGGCGGCGTGGGGAAGATGTGCTCGTTCGGCGAAGGGATTTCAATGACGCCGCTACAGTTGGGATCGCTGGTTACGGCGATCGCAAACGGCGGCACCATGTATTACCTGCAGCATCCGACGACGGCGGACGAAGTTGCCAATTTTCAGCCCATCGTGAAGCGGCACCTCGATATCGCCGGCATGATTCCTGAAATCTCAGACGGAATGGCGGGCGCGGTCGAATATGGTACGGCGCGGCGGCTGCTGGTGAATTTCAATGAGGAATCAGTTTTAGGGAAGACCGGCACCTGCTCTCACGCCGGCACGCGTTTCGGCTGGTTTGCCAGCTACGCCAACACCAACTACGGTCGCGTCGTCGTTGTCGTCTTTCTCGAGGGTGGGCGTCCCACGTTCGGTCCGAAGGCCGCGGAAATTGCAGGCCGAATGTATCGCGGTTTGTATGATCACGACTTCTTTGCTGAGAAACCCATAACTCCGGCACAAGCCCGGAAGACCAGCAGCACCGATTAAGGTTCCGCCTGCAGAAACCCGAAAAAGCCCCTATGCGGGGCCTTTTTAGTTCGGAGAAGGATGATAACCTGTCATCGGTTTCGAGTTGGTTTCGTCGGCTTTCCCCAACCCTAGGCGGTTTTGGATTTCGAATTCGTAAAAGTCACGGGTTCGCGGATTTTCATCTTGAGCACGGTCCAGTCATTCACTCGCACCGGTCCGGTTTCTCCATAGGCATAAGCGCGGAAGCTGTTCCAGCGCCATTGCTCGGGGTTCTCTGCTAATCCTCGGCGAACCGGGTTGCGGTGAATATAGCGTAGCTTTTCCAGCCGTTTGCGTCCGGCCCTGTAATCGTAAAAGCGAGCTTGCCAGGTATGCTGTGGCACTGGATTCAACCAAAGTCCTTCCTGCGCGGCTTTTCGTTTTTCGCATCGCTTGTGGGCTGACAAAATACGGCGGGCCACGCCCAACTTAATAGCCTGGATCACGACGGAGGGGTTGGCTCTTTCCGATTCACTAATCAGTTTTTACTAGAGTCGGGATATACTTACCGACCATGCAGGAGAAGTAGGCCACCCGCCAACCTCACAGCTCTTCGGCGCTGAGGCTGGGTTGGCGGCTGGGTATTCAAACTGCACCAATTTATACTTGCCAACTGTGGGGCATCCATAGCCTAGCTTCCCAGTTAGCTCATGAATTTCACAGTTTGAGGAGTGTTTACTTGGATAGTAATGATGACCGAGCCTTTGTTGCACAAAGGCTCGGGATGGCGATAGCGATCATGCTGCTTGAGAGTCACATTCTGAGGCGCCGATCGCATTTTTGCTGGCACCTTTCGTAACTTCTCTATTTTTTCTTACGATGCGAGTGTCCGCTGCAAGAAAGAAGGGTTTCTGGGCACTGACCGTAGCCTGCTCGATCGGCGGCTTTCTCTCGGGTAAATACCTGTTTCCCTAGACACCCTTCGTGGCACTACCATGCTCCTCGACTTCAGCGCTCCCCTTTGGGCTGATTAGATACGTGTCGGCTCTTTGCGGGCGAGTAGACTTGCTGCGCTCAAAACGTATCAAGGCTCCGAAGAAAGGAGCCGAGCGATGAAGATTAGGATGTGATTTGGCCAGCTGGCTCACCCTTCTTGAATTTTCCTGCAATTGAGCCACCCAACTGAGCCTTGCCCTCACTCTTCCCGGTTTTTCCAACCGTGGAGCATTTCCGATTCGGTGGAATTATCTCTTCACTTCATCCCGCTCCACCACGCCATCCTTAATAAAGACGATGCGGTGGGCGTACTCGGCGATGTCGTGCTCGTGGGTGACGAGAACAATGGTGTTGCCTTCGGAATGCAGGCGGTCGAAGAGGGCCATGATCTCGTTGCCGGTCTGCGAGTCGAGGTTGCCGGTGGGCTCGTCGGCGAGAATGATTGACGGCCGGTTCACCAGGGCGCGGGCGATGGCGACGCGTTGCCGCTGTCCTCCGGAGAGCTCGTTGGGCTTGTGGCTCATGCGCGATTCCATGCCGACGGCGGTGAGGGCGTCCTTGGCCCGCTCGACGCGCTCGGATGCGGGCATTCCGGCATAGATCAGCGGAAGTTCGACATTGTGCAGAGCGGTGGCGCGGGCCAGCAGGTTGAACGTTTGGAAGACGAAGCCGATTTCCTTGTTGCGAATTCGGGCCAGTTCGTCGTCATCAAGCTCGCTGACAAGCTGGCTGTTGAGCCAGTACTGGCCCCGGCTGGGAGAGTCGAGGCAGCCGATCAGGTTCATCAGGGTTGATTTGCCTGATCCCGAAGGCCCCATGATGGCGATGTATTCGCCGCGGCGAATCTGAAGATTGACACCACGAAGAGCGTGAACCTGCTGCTCGGATCCCATGTCGTAGGTCTTCCAGAGGTCCGAAGTGAAGATCATGCAGGACTCGGGAGGAGCCGACACGTGGGGTTGGGAGATGTTGATTACTTCTGCAGTGGCCATGCTTTTCTCCTGCTCAAACTGGGACAACTGAACGCTCCGAGTCCCTTGTGCTCTTGGACGAACCACACGGGCATTCGTTAGAAAATATCAGGCCCCGTCTGCCCTTTGCCGTAACGTCCGCAAGCTCGCACTGGAAGGTACGACGGGTCGCTGGGAAAAGTTCCTGAAGCAGGGGCTTTGCGATTATATAGCGTAAGCGGCAGAGAGGTGAGTGCGGCGGGGAGGTGAATTTCGGCAACGGAGCACTACCCCCGAAAGCTGGTTCGGTTTGGTTTCGAGCTGCGCTCGACCGGACAGCCGAGGGCGGCTGTCCCCACATTTCTCAGAGGCTGTGCAGCTTTTGACAATCCTGAGACAACCATTCGACAGGTATACGGAATCTTGGCAGTTAGGGGTTTTTCGGCCCTTATGCTGCTTAAAATCCAGGATCTCTTGTGTTCCGGTTCGGCAAGACATAAAATATTGATGCCCCGGGCACGTCCCAAGGAGTACCCATCTTTATGTCCCGTTCCGAATTGTTGAGTCGCCTCGCTACGCCAATCGTGCTACTCGGTCTGCCAATCTTTGGCCTGACGGTGGCACCTGAGGCGATTGCGCAACAGGACAAGGCTGGGAGTTCGGCGGCCGACCCATCTCAGGCCAGCCCGGCAAAGGTGGACCAGACAGAAGACCAATCTGGCGATCCGCTTAAGCGACCCATCAGCGAGAAGCGCAGGAAAGAGAACGCGAAGTCCTTTAAGCATGAACTGAGTGTGGACGACAAGAAGTGGCTTAACGAAGACGTGCGATGGATCATCACCGACGATGAGCGCAAGGCTTTCATGCAGCTCTCCAACGAGGAAGAGCGCGAGAAGTTCATCGAGTCATTCTGGGACCGACGCAATCCAGATCCCGACAGCGAAGACAACGCATTCAAGGACGAGCATTACCGCCGGATAGAGTATGCCAATGAACATTACTACGCAGGGAAGCCGGGGTGGATGACTGATCGTGGCCGGATTTACATTGTCTATGGACCTCCGGATGAGGTCGAATCTCATCCTTCAGGTGGCAGCTATGAACGACCCATGGAAGAAGGTGGTGGAGAGACGTCCACCTATCCCTTTGAGGATTGGCGTTACCGGCACATTGATGGAATCGGGGAAGAAGTAATTATTGAATTCGTGGACGACTGCATGTGCGGCGCGTATGAGATGACCATGGATCGCAGTAAGAAAGACGCACTGCTGATGGTCCCGAACGCGGGCTTGACGATGTACGAACAGATGGGGAGGGCCAACAAAGCAGACCGTTTTACGGGAGGCAATGGCCTGGAGCGCATCGGAAACGGCCCGATGGGGGCATCATACAACCAGAGCAAAGAGTTTGATCGCCTGGAACAGTTTTCAAAACTCAACCAAGCACCGCCGGTGAAATTCAAGGATCTGGAAGAGGTGGTCAGGACTCACATTTCCTACAACCTGATGCCTTTCGACGTTCGCACTGACTTTGTCAGAATTACGAACGATACGGTTCTGGTGCCGGTGACAGTACAGATCAAAAATCGCGATATTACGTTCGCTGATAAAGATGGCGTGCAGCATGGGGTAGTCAACATCTTCGGCCGGCTCTCGACCCTTACGGGCAAAGTCGCGCAGACCTTTGAAGACACCGTAACTGCGGACGTTCCGGCAGAACTACTGCCGAAGGAAGTCGAGAATTCCAAAATTTATTGGAAGGCGGTGCCGCTCCGTGCAGGCCGTTACAAGCTGGACGTGGTGGTGAAGGACGTGAACGGTGATCGGATGGGAACCTGGAGCCGGGGTATTATTGTTCCGGCGTTTGATGAAGACAAGCTGGCGAGCTCCACACTGATCGTGGCCGACGAAGTGCAACCGGTGCCAACGAATAGTATTGGCACAGGGATGTTTGTAATCGGTACCACTAAGGTGCGTCCTCGGGTTTCACCGTCCGACGGCAAGCCTGTGGTATTCAAGCGTGGCCAGAAGGTGAATTTCTGGATGCAGGTCTATAATCTTGCGGTGGATCAAAAGACCCACAAGCCCTCGGCGACTTTCGAGTATGACATTGTGAACGCGGCGAGTAATAAGGCTGTCGTGCATGCCGTAGATTATTCGGACACGATGGGCAATCTTGGGGATCAGGTCACGTTGCAAAAGGCAGTAGCATCTGCAAAGCTTGATCCTGGGGTGTATCGTATTCAGATCAAAGTGAACGATAATATTTCTAAGCAGACACTGGATCCGTCGGCGACCTTCGCTGTGGAATAGCAGGTTTGAGGTCATGAATGCTGCGTAAGCTCGGCCTGATCGTAATTGCGCTCGGTGTGGTATTGCCGGGGTGGTGCGCAGAACGGTCGGCCACAATTTCGGGCTTCGTCCGCAATGCTGAGGGTGCACCGCAGATGGGCGCAGTGGTTGAAGTGTTGGGATCGGCGTTCGAGAACTTCAGAGTTTTCACCGACGAAAAAGGGTTCTTCAGCGCCTCCGGACTTATTCCGGGCGTGTACAGTATCAAGGTTTCTGCCCCTTCTTTCCTACCTACGCTCCGCGAGAAAATCGGTCTGAAGGCGGGGGCTGGAGTGCTGCTGAACCTTACCCTTTCGACCATTTTCGACGTCATTCAGTTTGCCCCACGCCGCGAAGGCACCGACGACGGGGATTGGGACTGGGTATTGCGATCGGCTTCGACCCGGCCAGTGTTGCGTCTTTTGCCTGACGGCTCTCCTGTCGTTATAGCCAAGGGCGAGCAATCGAGGCGAGACTTGAAGGGCACGCTCTCCTTCGTTGCCGGGGCGCCTGCGAACGGGTTCGGAGCGATCTCCGATATGAGCACAGGTTTCCGGGTTGAGAAGTCGCTGCTCTCGACCGGGACGTTAACGTTCAACGGAAATGTTGGATACGGTGCGAGCGTTCCGAACGCGGTTGTGCGGGCATCGTTCAAACACCAGATCCCGAATGGATCTACTCCCGAAATCGCTTTCACGCTGCGGAAGCTGACGTCACCGTTGATGATTGGGCAGCATAACGCGGAATTGCAGGCGCTGGCGTTGAGCGTGGGGGACAGTGTTTCTCTCGGCGACGTGCTGGAATTGAAGTTCGGCAGTGAATTGCAGACGATCCAGTTCCTGGGCAAAGTGACTGCGTTTCGTCCCTTTGGCTCTGTTTCAGCTCACTTGTCTCCGGATACTATGATTGAATATCGCTACGCGACATCACGTCCGGACAGCAGAGCGCAAAAGGGCTTCGAAACCTCCCCGGCGGATTTGAGCGAGACGGACCCACGAGTCAGCATGGCGGGATTCATGCCGGCACTGGAAAGGGCCCATCATCAGGAAATTGCGTTTTCACATCGCGAAGGCAAGACCAGCATGCAGGCGGCGGTTTATTCAGACCGGATAGGCGACCCTGCACTCACCGGCGTCGGTGAATTTGCCTCGATCAATGGCGAGGTACTGCCGGACATTTACTCGGGAACGTTCACCTACCAGGGACGCGATCTTGAAACCCGGGGCATGAGGCTGGTGCTGGAGCAGAAGTTGGCTTCCGACATCACTGCCACCATGGACTATAGCTATGGTGGCGCGCTGGACCTGAAGGATGGGGAGCAGCATAATTTCGAAGACGTGCGCGGCGAGAGCGTCACCAGAAATCGTCATGCGATTTCGGCCAAGCTGACGGGTACGACTCCAGGCACCAAGACGCGCTGGATGGCTTCTTACGGCTGGACCAGTGGCCGCACTCTTACTCCCGTGGACATGTTCAACGCCTCGGCCGGGCAGGCAGATCCATTCCTCGATTTCTTCTTCCGCCAGCCGGTTCCTGGAACCGGCGGACTGCCTGGACACATGGACGTGGTGCTTGAAGTCCGCAACCTGCTAGCGCAGGGTTATGTGCCGGTGTTCAGCCAGGATGGGCGGACGGTGTATCTAGTACAGTCGGCGCGGGCTGTGCGGGGCGGCGTGGCGTTCAGCTTCTAAACTTCGCTTTAGGCTCTAAAGAACTCCTCTTAGACTTATCCCCGTTAGTGTCATTCCGCGCGAAGAAGATCATTCGCAATGCGAATCATCTTCGCAGTCGAGGAACCTGTTGTCCTTTTGGGTCAGGACGTGCGTGTCAAGCTTGTGCTCCAACATAGTGTGAGGAACGGCTCCAATAAGACAACAGGTTCCTCCACTTCACAAGATCATTCGCCAAGCGAATGATCCGGTTTCGGTCGGAATGACAGATGGGAGGGAGGCTGATAAGAGACCAGGCCTTGAGCGCAATTTCAGTACTCCACTACTTCCTTCATTGCCAAATACAAATCCTGAACCTGCGGCAGAATGGCGCTCTCGAGCACTGGCTGATAAGCGATGAAGGTGTCTTTGGCGGCGACGCGCTTTACTGGGGCGTCGAGATGCTCGAATAATTCTCCGGCGATTCGCGCGGCAATCTCTGCTCCATAGCCCCAACTCAGAGTGTCCTCGTAAGCGACGATCACGCGGTTAGTTTTCTGAACGGATGCAGCAATCGTTTCCCAGTCATACGGATTCAGCGAACGCAAATCAATCAGCTCAATCTTCACTCCCTGTTCGCGATCGAGCCTCTGCACGGCCTGCAAAGCGCGAGGGACAACAGCGCCATAAGTGATCACGGTTAAATCGGTGCCGGGATGAACAACTTTGGCTTTGCCGAACGGAATCATGTAATCGGGCCCAGGATAGGCAGCGCGTAAATACGTTTCGCGATAGAGCCGCTTGTGCTCGAGAAACATGACCGGATCATCGCAGCGAATCGCAGTCCGCAGAAGTCCGACCGCATCGAGAGCATTGGAAGGGAAGATCACACGCATTCCGGGCGTGTGGGTGAAAATGCTCTCGCCGCACTGCGAGTGATAGATTGCTCCTCCGGTGAGATAACCTCCGATTGCGACGCGCACCACACAGGGCGAAGAGAATGCGCCATTCGAGCGCCAGCGCATTACCGGAAGCTCATTGCGGAGCTGCATCATTGCGGGCCAAATATAGTCGAAGAACTGAATTTCCACGACCGGCTTCAGGCCACGCACCGCCATTCCTACAGCCCGCCCCACGATGCTTGCTTCAGCGATTGGAGAATTGAAGACGCGTTCCGAACCGAAATCGCACTGCAGTCCTGCGGTCAGCTTGAAGACGCCGCCCTTGCCCTTGACCATCTTCTGCTTCAGATACTCATCGCGACTGCAGTCGGCAACGTCTTCGCCGAAAATTACGACGCGCTCGTCGCGTTTCATCTCATCGCGCAGAGTGGCGTTGATGAGGTCCGCCATTGTTTTGGGCGCGGGCTTCTTTTCTTGAGTTGAATGCTCGGCCACGGCAACCTGCGTATCGAACGCCGGCGAGGAGGGATCAAGATCGGGCGAATACAAATACTGCTTTATGGTTTCCGGCTGCGGCAGCGGTGCTGCCAAAACCTGGTCCACTGCAGCTTGCAGGCTGTCATCCACATCTTTTTCAAGACGATTGATTCCTTTTTCGTCGAGAATGCCTTCGCGGATCAGAAACATTTGCATTCGCGAAATGGGATCGCGAGCGGCATCGCGCTGGCGCTCGACGTCAGGGCGGTAAAGTTTTTCATCATCGGATAACGAATGCGAGTATGGGCGAATCACATGCGCGTGCACGAACGATGGGCCAATTCCGGCGCGGCAGTGCGCTACGGCGCGCGACAACGCCCCATAGCTGACCACGGGGTCGGTACCATCAATCTCCTCAAAATGAAAATTGGGGAAGCCAGAAACCAAGCGCGAAATATTTCCGCCCGCCGTTTGTACTTCAACGGGGACGGAGATCGCGTAACCGTTGTCTTCGACGAGGAAGACAATGGGTAAGCGAAGGTTCGCGGCAGAATTCATCGCCTCCCAGAATTCGCCTTCGCTACTAGTACCGTCGCCGAGCGACACGTATGTGACTTCGTCACCCTGGAACTGCACGTCTTTGAACTCGCGGTAATCACCCGCGAACTTCTGCCCCGCATTCGGATGCAACATGAAATAGCGGCTGGCTTCGGCACAGCCGACCGCATGCAAAATTTGGGTGCCCGTACAGGACGACTGTGTGACTACATTCAGGCGTTTGAAGCCCCAATGCGAGGGCATCTGGCGGCCGCCGGAACTCGGGTCCTCAGCGGCTCCGACTGCGCCCAGCAACATTTCGTGGGGTGTCGCTCCCAGCGCCAGGCATAATCCGCGGTCGCGATAGTAAGGAAAGAACCAGTCGTAGCCGGGTTTCATGGCGAGGCCTGCAGCAACCGTAACCGCCTCGTGCCCAGCGCCGGAAATCTGAAAAAAGATTTTCTGCTGGCGCTTCAGCATGATCTCGCGGTCGTCGAGCCGCCGCGAGGTGTACATTAGCCGGTAGGCATCGATGAGTTGTTGCCGCGACAGGCCTTCGTAGGTCTTGCCCGCTTTGTTCGCCTCGGCAACTGCGCCCGATTTTCCGTGAGACCTGGTCGGCATTCGCGTCAGAGGGGCGCGAGTTCAAAAAGTCCCGGCGCCGCAAGGTATTGTAAACCAGCCATCAGCGGTCAGCCATCAGCCGTCAGTACATTCGCCATTGGGTTGTTGGTCGTTGGTCGTTGGTCGTGGGTCGTCGGCCAAACCGGCAAACCACCAATGACGGCGTGCGGTATTCTGATTCGTGCCCCGCCTCAACCATCCGTTCGATCCGCGAGATATCAAGCTCGTGATTTTCGACCTTGATGGCACGCTGATTGATTCCCGTCTGGATCTGATTAATTCAGTTAATGCTATGCTTCGGCACGTCAAGCACTCCGAGCTTCCGGGCGAAGTTGTGGCTTCCTACGTCGGCGACGGAGCTCCCATGCTGGTTCGGCGCGCTCTGGGCGATCCCGATGACGAGAAATTTTTCAAAGATGCGCTGGAGTTTTTTCTTGCGTACTATCGCGAACACAAGCTCGACCACACGGTTGTGTATGAGGGAATTCTGGAGGCATTGAGCCAGATTCACGGGAATGGGGCGTCTCGGAAAATGGCCGTGCTTTCTAACAAGCCGGTGAATCCATCTCGTGCCATCGTGGAAGCTTTAGGCTTGGCGCAGTTTTTCGTGCGGGTGTATGGCGGCAACAGTTTTGAAACCAAGAAG
This sequence comes from Acidobacteriota bacterium, assembly GCA_003224755.1. Classification (GTDB taxonomy): domain Bacteria; phylum Acidobacteriota; class Terriglobia; order Terriglobales; family Acidobacteriaceae; genus Gp1-AA145. The sequence continues at coordinate 34,764 of QHZR01000075.1, read as the reverse complement.
CCTGATCCGTTGGGTGTGGAAACGCTGCTGAGAGAAACAGGAACGGCCCGGGAGAACGCCATGATCGTTGGTGACTCGTCTGTTGACGTGCTCACGGGACGCAATGCCGGCATTGCCACATGCGGCGTGACATATGGATTCGCTCCACACACGCTATGCGAAGCGCCGCCGGATGTAACTGTCGCAAGCCCGAAAGAACTCGCCCAATTGTTCTCATGATTGCTTCTTGCCTCGAAACATTTCTTCATGTCATCCCGAACCGCGTGTCAGCGCCGAGAGGGACCTTGCGATGCGATCACACTACCTCCGGCGATTACAGGATCAGCAACGCACCTGTGCCCTCTGCAGTTAACCTCTCTCGCCCGTCCCTCCATTAGACTCGGTTCAATGAACGACTCGTATGGGGCATTCACGCCTGCCGAGCTTCGCATGCTGCGGAGTCTCAAAAATCCGCACGGAATCCAAAGATTGCTTGACGATCAGCCGTATCACTTGGCGGACACAGCCTCGTCTCCGCGTCGAGTTTTGCGCGAAAATACCTCGCATTGTTTTGAAGGCGCCTTGTTCGCGGCAGCGGCGCTGCGCATGAACGGATACCCGCCGCTAATCATTGACCTCGAAGCCGAGCACGACACTGACCACGTGATTGCCGTGTATAAGCAGCACGGCCATTGGGGAGCAATCGCGAAATCGAATTACACCGGGTGCCGCTACCGTGAGCCGGTCTATCGCACTCTGCGGGAACTTGCGATGAGCTACTTCGAGGTTTATTTCAATTTGCGGCGGGAGCGGACGTTGCGGACGTTTTCGCATCCCGTGAACCTGGCGCGATTCGATCGTCTCGATTGGATGACGACTGATCAGCCGCTCTGGTTTGTCGCCGAATATCTATTCACGATTCGGCACTTTGCGCTGCTAAAGCGGGGAATGGGCAAGCGGCTGCATCGGCTGGATGATCGTTCGTTTCGTGCCGGGTGCCTCGGCCGAGCCGAGAAATAGCTGAGCAGCCGGTGTACAATTCCTCCGGCTCGAAGCGAAAGAATTTGCCCCAAGGAGGTTTTATGCCAAGTTATCTCCATCAAGTGGCCTACTCACGCGAGGGCTGGCAAGCCCTGCTCGCCCAGCCTCAGAACCGCATTGAAGCTGTTCGTCCTGCGATTGAGCGGCTAGGCGGCAAGATCACAAACGCCTGGTTCGCTTTCGGAGAATACGACGTAATAGTGATCACAGAAATGCCCGACAACGTCAGCGCCGCGGCCATCGCCATCGCATTCGCCGGAGGCGGCGCATGTAAGACTGTGCAGACAACACCGTTGCTTTCAGCGGAAGAAGCAGTACAGGCGATGAAGAAAGCAGCTGAATCCGGCTATCGGCCAGCAGAAGTTACGACTCGCGCCGCTTAAGCGCCTGCCTGCAAATGAGAAACGCGGCCCGGTGGGCCGCGTTTTTCTTGTCCATTTGCTGGCCGATACTCAGAAAGTAAATTTTGCCGCCAACTGAATTCCTCGCGGCCCGCCGCCACCGAGGAATGGGTTGCCGATTCCAACGTCGCCGGTGGCAGAGATTGCAAGCGCGCCGTTTCCAACTTCCCGATTATTCGGACCCTGCACGAAACCGCACCCGCAACTCAGGTTTATGTTTGCCGCAGGATCAGAGATGAACGCCGGCAGTTCGGGATTCGCAAAGTTTGGGTGATTCAGAAGGTTGAAGAAGTCCGCCCTGAGTTGGACTGAAAGGCGTTCGCTGATGGCGGTGTTCTTATAAATTGCAAGGTCCCACTGCTTGAAGGTCGGACCTTCTAAAGAGTTTCTTCCCAGGTTGCCGTAGTGACGCGTACCCGGAATGCAATCGGAGGCAAAGCCAGAGAACTGTCCGGCCGCTTCTGTACACGGCATGGCAAACGAGCTTAGTTGCAGGTAATTGAATGGGTTGTGCTTGTCGTAAGCGATTGGACCGACAACATCGGGGCGATCAAAGCCATCGCCGCCACCGCTGAAGTCGTCCTCGAAATTGTAGTTAAGCGTAAAGGGCTGGCCGCTTTGCAGAGTAATCGTGCTGTCGACTCCCCATCCGCTCGTCAGCCGCGGCCACGAACCGGACATCTTTGGGAATTGATAGCCCGCAATCCAGACGAAACGATGTGGAACATTGAAGTTCGAGCGCGCGTATTCGCGTTCGGGACTGTTGCTGTCCTGAGGCTGCGCCGCGTTTACGACGAAATCCTCGCCATCGCTGGAGTTGTCCAAAGACTTCGACCACACATAATTCACGATGGACATGAAACCGTGGTAGTTGTTCACATGCAGGCTGGTTTGGAGGGAGTGATAATTGGACCTGCCGGTAGAGTTCTGCTGGAAGATGTAGAACGCGCCGTTCGGAAAACCATAGTTACGAGACACGCTGACGTCGTTGATGCAATTGCAAGCCAGATCTTCTGACGCAATGGTCGCCTGGCTCGGCTGATTGATATCGAAGAATCGCAATAGCCGGTGTCCTTGCGATCCCACGTAGCCAACCTGCAGCACTACCTTATTGGAAATCTGTTGCTGAATATTCAGGTTGTAATTCTCGATGTATGGCGTTTTGATGTTTCGATCGAACGAGAAAATGTCGCACTCGAATGAGCAACCGGGGACATCATAGAGCGGTGTGTTCGCAATGTATGCTCCGTTGCCATCCACCGCGGCTGGATTGAGCTGTCCCATCTGTACCGGAGCGGGACCGATCGGGTTGTAGGCTGGTCCAGGCGCGTAGAACGTGGGATAGGGCAGATGACCGAGAGCCATATCCTGGGACCAGGAGTCAAAGAAAAGACCGTATCCCGCGCGAATGACAGTTTTTCCCTTACCCGTGGCATCCCACGCGACACTGACCCGCGGCGAGAAGTCCTTGTGGTCGGGGTTGTAGAGATTCGAAAGACCACCAGGCCCAACCTGAATGAGATTCCCAGCCGTCGCCGAGGTCGGAACGAAATCCGAAAAGAGATGGTCCTTCTCCGCAACCGGGGCGTTGTAGTCCCAGCGCAAGCCATAATTCAGAGTGATCCTCGGCGTCAGGCGGAAGTCGTCCTGAGCGTAGAAGCCGATGCCGTTTTGGTGAGTGTGACGCAGCGTGTTTCCGCTGTAGTTAAAAACTCCAAATCCCGATTGGGAAGGAAGCTGCGGCGTCATTTGAAGCAGGTCGGCAAGTGTATTGAATCTAATCCGTCCGCGTGAATACTTATCAAATCGCTGTTGAATACTCGTCCGACGAAATTCAAAGCCAAACTTCAGATCGTGCTTGTTCATCTTCCAGGAGAAGCTGTCGAGGAGCTGGTTGTTCGTGTCCACGCGTTGGCGCGGATCTCCTGAGGTGGCTCCGAGTTGCGAGAAAAATCCAGAAGCTCCAGTTGGTGTCGGCGATACGAGAACGATGGGCAGACCGGAAGAACTGCAGCTCGATGCCGTGACCGGCACATTGCAGAGCCCGATCGAGCTGGGATCGAAATTCTGGTCCTGCGGGAAGAATCCCTCCGCAAAGCGATTCCAACCGTATCGAAGCTCGTTCACCGTGGTTGGCGAGAGTACGCTGACTAAAGAAAGAGATACGACCTGAACGCGGGTGGGGGTAACGGTGTCGAAGCCAGGCAGCTGGCCGCCAGTGGCGTTCAGCGCGAGCGGAAACTGCTGTGTGCTGTCGCCGAAGAAGTAGCGACCGGTTAGGTTATTGTGACTATTGATAGTGTGGTCAATCTTCGCGATCACGCTGCTTAGATTGTTGAATGAGGGCGCGTTCGCAATGTAGTCAGGAGCGAACTGATTGCGAGCATTAAAACAGCCGGAATCGCTCGCGGCGATGCCCGGAATATAATTCGCGGGGTTGTGCGGAAAAAAATCCAGCAGCTTCTGCCCGACGGGACTTAGACCGCTCGGAGACGCCAAAGCCGTCGCAGTCGCCTGTTGGATGAAGGCCGCCGTAGGCACGCAATCCAGCGACACCACTCCTACGTTTTCGCGTTGGCCCTCATAATCCAAAAAGAAGAACGTTTTGTCCTTGACGATAGGTCCACCCACCGAACCGCCAAACTGATTGTTGTGAAATGGAGCTTTCGGGGCAGGGGCGTTATCGAAGTAATTGCGAGCGTCGAGCGCATTGTTCCTGAAGTACTCGAACAGGCTTCCATGCAGTGCGTTGGTTCCGCTCTTTGTCACGATATTGACGATAGCGCCGCCGTTCCTTCCGTATTCAGGCTTGTAATTCGACAACACGTTCATTTCGGAAACGGCATCAATCGGCAGAATGGTTGCTGGTGTGGCGAACACGCCCGCTTCGTTGATTGCGGGATTGTTGCGATAGCCGTCGTTCATGTCGGTGCCGTCGAGTAAGAAGTTGTTCGAGCGTCCCCGCGCGCCATTCATTGAGAACTCGCCGAATGATCCGGGAGAATCGGTAATCTGATCAGGCGAACCGGCAACACCCGGATTCAGGTAGATCAATTTGGTGTAGTCGCGACCATTGATGGGCAAGTCCTTGTCGGTGTCTTGGGTCAAGATCCCGCCTAAGGTATCGTTTGTGGTTTCCACCAACGGCAGCGTTTCGCCGGAGACTTCGACCGTTTCGGAGACTTTGCCAGTCCTGAAGACGACGTCCACCCGCCTTTCGGCCGCCACGTTCACGGCGACGTTGCTGGTGACTGCGGTCTGAAAGCCGCTTTGTGTCACCGTGACCGTATAGGTGCCGATTGGAAGCTCAGGCAGTGAGTAGCTGCCATCAGCGCTGGTCTGTGTGGTGCGTTCGAGTCCGGTGTTCACGTTGTGAACGGTGACTTTTGCGCCGGCCACAACTGCGCCTTGCGGATCGATAACGGTGCCGAGAATTGTCCCACGGAAAGTTTGCGCCAACAAAGAAGTCGAAAAGAGCAGCAACCAGAGCAGGACACTCAACCGCGTTTTCATGACGGCTCCTTGCGAATGGAGAATTGATTGATGCCGGTCACAGATTGTAGCGCAGCCGAGTGACGACCTTCCAGCAACAAAAGCGGCTTTGTGCTTTAGGGATTGGGCTTTGGAGACGAACCTCGGTAGGTAAACGTTCTTCTGGGTCGGTGAAGATTTTCGCGTAAGAAGAGGACCGGCGAGGTCGCGTGTGGGAATCAGCTGAAGCGCCTCGGATGGGGCACGCAAACAGCAGGTCCTTCGACTACGGGAATCGCTCGCGAGCGAACGATTCTGCTTCCCTCCTAATGAACAAGAAGGATGCCGCTTGCAGTACGCTATGCAGTTTGCCGCAACGGAATTAGTTGGTAACCTAGCTGCTTGGCGGTACGTTTGAGTTTGTTTTCCATTCGTTTGCGCTGACGTTGCTCTTCTGCGGCGAAAAGACTTTCGTCATAAGCTTCTCTTGTGGTGACCAGATGGAAAATGATGCGCGCGAGTTTATGGGCTGCAGCCGTGATGGCCGCGGGGGCTCCGTGGCGGGCACGCATTTTTCGATAGTAAGCGCCTAGGTAAGAGGTGCTCCTTTCTAGGGTCTGGGCGGCCAAGCGCAGGGCGCGATTCACCCGGCTCGCGCTCCTGCGGGTGTGGGCAGAGAGAATCTTACCTCCGCTCTTTTTGTTTTGGGGACAGAGGCACGTCCAGGAAGCAAAAGCATCCCCGTTTCGAAACTTGGACCAATCCGTACCCACTTCGGCCAGGACGGTGTAACCGGTAAGCGCGTTGATGGAGGGGATGGCTGTCAGATCTGTGCCGTAAATCCGATATAGTTCGCTGCGCATGTCAAAGCGAAATTCGTTCTTGCGTGGCCGGTGGGGATAGCGCTCCGGCGGCAAGGGGGATGCATCAGGAGGAGTTCGGCTGTCCAGGTTCTGCAGTTGTTCCTCAATCTCCTGGTCGCAGGCGGTGATCAAGCTTGGGTAGTAACGATAGGCCTGCAAGGACTGCCGCAAGGTGAATAGATGTTCCCGCTGATAGTCTCCCACCAGTGATTTGGTGATGATCTCTTCGCTCGCCTGCACTCGCGCGGGGCGCAATTGAGCTAGAACTGCGGGATTGCGTTCTCCCGCCAAGATGGCGTCGAGAATGGCCAGCCCGCTTTGCCCGGTGATGTCACTGAGAACGTGATGCAACTGTAGATTCATCTGGGTCAGTGCTTTCTGCATGTGTTGCACGTGCGCAGCGGCCATTTGCACTAGACTGTCGCGGTGACGGAGCAACGAACGGATGGCGCAAATCCGCTCTTCCGGCCGGAACGAGGCGCGCAGCAGCCCCACCGAGTGCAGGTATTGCAGCCACTGGCAGTCGATTACGTCGCTCTTGCGTCCGGGCACGTGTTTAACATGTTGGGCATTCACCAGACACACTTCCATGCCCGCCTTCTCTAGAATCTGAAACAGCGGAATCCAGTACACTCCGGTGGACTCCATGGCTACGGTAGTGATGCCACATTGCTGTAGCCAGTTTTTCAGCCGCTGCAGATCCTCGGTAAAAGTCTCAAAACTGCGAACCGGGCTAGGATCTCGGTCCTGCGGGACGGCCACGAAAATCTCGGTCGCGCCCACATCGATTCCTGCTGCATTGGGCTCGATGCAACTGAGACTGGGAACTGCACCACCACCTTGACCAGCACGTTTCTGTTTCTTGCGTCTCTGACTCATCCCTTCCTCCTAGGATCATGGGCGGGCCAAGTCGTCTTCTCCAAAAGTACTCTCCTAAACGGGATCGCTGCTGTACAGCACAACAGCGTCACCACGGTTTCAATCACGAAGCTTGGAACCATGCTCAGTAACGGGCTCTTACGCACCATTGCGGCTTCGGTTTACTTCCCGTACCACGATCGCCCTTCAGGATAATCGCCGCCGCACCTCGCCTGCACAGCCCATATAGGCCGCATGTTCATTTCCTTTTAACCCGCCCAAAGCGGGTCAAATGCTCCAGGATGACAGAGAGGGCAGTTACCCCTAAATCCCATCGTAGGTGAGTTCGACCGAAGCTCTCTCAAGCTATAAATGGATTTCGGATGCGCACACCGGCCAGGACCGATCCGTGCTGGAAATCTTCACTGTACACAACGGTTGCGCCGCTGATGCGTGCAGCATGAATGATCAGGGCGTCCCAGAAGGAAATGTGAGTCAACCGGTGCAGTTCGATGGCTGCAATAACATCAGTGACTTCAAACCGCACGATGTTTGCAAGGGCGAAAATTTCTACTCGTCGCTGGGCCCGTTCAGGATCAAGGTTCAATTTGCGCGTAGCAGCGTTGAAATACTCCTGAAGAACTTGAAGCGAAAGGACGGCAGTGCCTTTCTTGAAATGCTCCGAAAAAACGGCGAGCGCACAGTGTTGCTTGGCGGGTGAGGAAGTATCGTCTTGATAGACCAGTATGCTGGTGTCGAAGAAGGCGAGGGCGCTCATCTGCGCTCATGGATCTCTTCGCGATTAAACTTCCAACCACGAGAGTTACCAGTCGAGTTGCGTGTCAGCTCCCCGAGCTCCGCTATATGCGCCTCACGATCTGATTTGCCGGCAAGCTGCTCAAGGTATTCCCGTACGAGCTGATTCACACTTTTGCCCATAGCTTCCGCACGGCGTCTGGCCTGTTGGACGACCTCGTCGTCA
>QHZR01000075.1:7199-27125 GCA_003224755.1 Acidobacteriota bacterium | reverse complement strand
GATCAATTCCGCTAGGACGCCCCATTCCGCCCCAGGTCCAGGATTTGTGCTTGGCCGTGAAAGACTTTTCCGAGTGGCTAGTGCCGGGCCGCTGCCCTCAGCCCGTCCAGCCTTAATTCAGGCGGAATACCGGATCTTCCACAGACAGCCGGGTCCATCTCCCTGGCCATCTTCTATGCCATGTACGATCGCCCAACTCTCGTCTCACGTCTGTGCGAACCACGTCGGCTTTTATCAACACTCGCTTCCGTTTTGTTTCTTTGCTGCATGGCTTCTTGTGGGGGAGGGGGTGGTGGCGGGAGTGACGTCTGCAGCTGCACTCCAGCGGCGCCGGCATCTCAGGATTTTCGGCACGCCGAAAAGCATGTACCGTTGCCTAGCAGTACCCCGGTGCAAACAACCGTGGCGCAGATCCTGGGATGGGCGTTCGGCCCGGATCCCCTTGATAGCACGCTGCGGACTGGTCGGGAACTCACGCTCTACCAAATCACGACCGCCTATCTGCAGAATGCCAGGCTCATCAGCTTCGATTGCGACGTTCACTTCGAGATTTCCGACACACCTGACAAGAATGCTCCGCGCGTAATTGTCGAGACCGCAATCGACAGCGAGTACTGTCCTTCACGCAAGGCGATCGAGGGCGGACTTGCCCAGCATCATTTTCAGCTGCAATACATCGCTAACGCCGATGTTAGTCAGGCTGAGCTGCCGCAGGCCCTTCCGGTATCGGTCCTGGGGCTCGCGTTTCGGGACTTTGAGCATAACCGTGGGTCGGTTGAGGTAGGGACTCCATGGGACTCCATGGGAACTGCATCCGGCGGAAGTAACGTTACAGTAAGGGCGCGGTCGCCCAAAGGACAATCTGCCACTGAGTTTCCAAAAGCTTTTCCACAGGCTCAGCAACTCTCCTGATTGGGCTTAGGGGTAGCCGAACCAAAGCTAGAAACACAATTACTTGGGGTCGCCCAAGCAGTAATCCGCAATTTGTTGAGCTTTTCAGAATGAGGCAAACAGCAGGTGCACGGCCTACAAGTTTCCTATTGACAGTAAAGCGGTTAGGCGTAAGATGTGGACAAAAGTGGTAGAAAGTGGCGCAATCGTAGACCACAGTGGGCTGCAGTGAGAGAAAGCGGAGTGACAGTGGATTTCAAAGCTGAAACCTCCAAAACGAACCCGAATGAGATCGAAAAAGCCCAACTCGTCACCGTTTTTGCCTCTCTGGTTGGAATTGTCGCCTCTTCGATGCGACCGGACAGCCGAGGGCGGCTGTCCCCACGTGGTCTAACTAATGTTTCGCGGCAATCACCCAACTCGCGTGGACGAAAAAGGACGACTCAAAGTCCCCGCGGAATTCAAGCGCGTGCTCGACGAGAAGTATGGTCAGCAATTTTACATCACGAGCTTCGACGGGAAGGTTGCACAACTGTATCCCTTCGAGGAATGGGAGCGGATCGAGCAAAAGCTGGCAGGGCTCTCCACTTTCAATCCCACGAAGAAGAAGTTTCTCGACCGCACGAACTACTGGGGTCAGCAGGTGGAGATGGACGGCCAGGGCCGGCTCTTGATTCCGCAACTGCTGCGCGAGTCGGCGCAGATCAAGGGCGAAGTGGCAGTGACCGGGCAGCTGACGTATCTGGAAGTTCGCAACCTGGAGCAGTACCGCCGGGAGATCGAGGACAACAAGTTCACGCCTGAGGATGAGAAGACGCTCGACGAATTGGGCATCTAGTGGGCGAGGGTTCAACAGACACCCCCCAGGGGGTTGGGCATGGGCAGGATGGCCATGTTCCGGTTCTTTTAAAAGAAGCGATCGACTTTTTAGCCGTACGGCGTGGCGGGACCTATATCGACGCCACGGTGGGCCTGGGCGGGCACAGCTTAGAAATCGCAAAACGCCTCGGCGCACCGGGTCATTTGATTGGCTTCGATAAAGATCCCAAGGCGCTGGAAATTGCAGAAGGCGTCGTTGGTCGTAGGTCATTGGTCGTTGGCCAAGAGCAAAAGCAAGATTGGCCGAAGATCGAGTTACGACAAGGGTCATTCGCAGAACTTGCGAACGACCAACGACGACCAACGACCAGCGACGGGGTGGACGGAATTCTCGCCGATCTTGGAGTCAGCGGCTTGCAGTTTTCTGATCCCGCGCGCGGCTTTAGTTTTCAGGCGGAAGGGCCACTGGACATGCGGATGAATCCGATGTCGGAGCCTACTGCCGAACAAGTGGTAAACCAGTTCGACGAGCGCGAGCTTGCCGATCTGATTTACGAATTCGGTGAGGAAAGGAGGTCGCGGAGAATCGCCAGAGCCATTGTCCGGTCGCGGCCGATATTGACGACTGCGGAACTCGCAGCCGTGATCTCAGCCGCGGCCCGGTCAATGAAACATGAGCGGATTCATCCGGCGACCAGGACCTTTCAAGCTCTCCGAATATTCGTAAACCGCGAACTGGACGACCTGCGGAAGCTGATGGAAGTAGCGCCGCAGTTGCTGAAACCGGGTGGAAGGCTGGTGGTGATCAGTTTTCACTCGCTGGAAGACCGCATCGTGAAAGACGCGACGCGGGAAGGCGCGAAGCTAGGGCAGTACAAGTTGCTAACGAAAAAGCCAGTGACGCCGAGTGAAGATGAGATCGCTTCGAACCCGCGGGCGAGGAGCGCAAAGTTAAGGGCAGCGGAAAGAGTTTGAAAATGCAGATCTCTCGGCTTCGTCGCCCGCTTTCGCGAAACGACTTCGCTCGGGATGACAGGTTTGTAAAGAAAATATAGAGAGTGCCGCAACGCACCGTATGCAACAAGGAAGCGGGCGAGGGCGCCCGCCCCACACAAAAAAATAGTTCTGTAGGTAGGAATTCACGCACGGGGAAACGCAATGTACACGGGAAAACTGATTGATGATCTGATCGCGACGGTCGAACGAACGGAAACCAGCTTCCACCTCGACCCGGAACAGGAATCGAAACTCGCCTACTGGTACGCCGTAGCGCAGAGCGAAGTGACAAATCTGAATTACGAACTCGCTGGGGTGGCTTAACCATGGCGGCCGCGGCGATTCAACCAGCCAGTTTGCCCCGTCGGCGTTCCTTTTGGACGGGCACGCCTGAAGTCTATTTCACCAAGGCGATTGATAATTCGCGGCTGGTGAAAGTTGAAGATCCACGCCGCACGCGAGAGATGCGGCAATTCGGAGTGGCTCTCGGCTGTCTGTTTTTGTTTGTGATGGCTTATGCATTTCAGCACTTCAAAGCCATTGAGTACGGATACAAGATCGAATCGCTGAAGTCGCAACGCGACGGCCTGGTGGAGATGAACCGCGCCTTGCGCCTGGAAGAAGCGTCACTGCGTGATCCGGAGCGGATTGACCGCATGGCGCGCGAGCTGGGATTGCAGTCGCCGCAGGCGGGTCAAGTAATGCGAATGGATACGGCGCTGCCTGAGGCTTCGAGTTCAGTGATGGCGAGTTTGACGCCGGTGTCGGTGGTTTCGACGCGCTAGCATTACTCAACGCACTGTCATTCCGAGCGAAGTCGGATCATTCGCTCGCGAATGATCCAGCGAAGTCGAGGAACCTGCTTTTGCCTGCTTCAAAACAAAAAGCAGGTTTCTCGACTTCGCACGACGTTTAGCAAGCGAACCGCCGTGCTTCGCTCGAAATGACAATTATGGATTGTGGTTTTGAGCTTGGCGGCTAACCGGCCGCCATATTTAGCTGAGAGAAGAATGGCCGCCACAGCCCGCAATAGCACGAATCTCCGGCTGTATTTGTTGGCAGGGGTTTTCGTTTTCTGGTGCAGCGCCATCTGCGCGCGCCTGGTGTATCTGCAAATATTTCGCTATGGCAGCTTCGAGCAGCGGGCCCAACATCAGCAACAACGCACGGAAGAAGTTTCTGCGCGCCGCGGGATTATTTATGACCGTCAGGGGCGCGAATTGGCGATGTCGATCAATGTGGACTCAGTCTTTGCGGTTCCCACAGAGATGCCAAGTGCGAGCAGCACGATATCGCTGATCGCGCGCATTACGAGGCAGGACCCACGCGAACTCCTCGCGAAGTGTGAAGCGTCAAAGACTTTTTGCTGGCTAGCGCGGAAACCTGATCCGGAAATTTCTGCACGCATTCGCTCACTTAACCTGCGAGGAATTTATTTTCAGAAAGAGTCGAAACGTTATTACCCGAAAAATGAGCTCGCAACCCAGGTGCTTGGCTATGTAGGCATGGACGATAGCGGGCTTAGCGGGATCGAACGCGAGTACGAAGACCAACTGCACGGCCGAGCCGGCCAGATGTTGATTTCGGTTGACGCGCGAAAGAAATGGTTCGGCAGCGTAGAGAAGCAGCCGGAACCGGGGCAAAACGTCGTTCTCACGATAGATGAAAAAATCCAGTACATTGCCGAGCGCGAGCTGGAAACTGCGATGCGGGAAACCCGTGCCATCACAGGCGCGGTTGTGGTCGAGAACACTCGCACCGGCGAGATTCTAGCGCTGGCGAATCGGCCGACATTCAACCCGAACCTTTCAAAAGAAATTACGCCCGACAAGCTGAAGAACCACGCAGTCAGCGATGTCTATGAGCCCGGTTCGACTTTCAAGCTGGTAACCATCGCGGGTGCGCTCGAGGAGAAAGTCACTCGACCAGATGAGCTTATTGACTGCCAGATGGGATCGATCGTTTTCAATGGTATGAGAATCCACGACAGTCGTCCGCACGGATTGCTGACGGTATCGGATGTGCTGGCGGAATCGAGCGATGTCGGCTCCATCAAGATTGGCCTCCGCCTCGGCGAAGACCGCTTCTACAAATATATTCGCGGCTTTGGATTCGGACAGCAAACCGGAATAGAACTTCCAGGAGAAACGCGCGGCATGACCAAGCCGCTCAGCCGGTGGTCGAAGGTTTCCATCGCCGCTATTTCGATGGGCCAGGAGATCGGAATAACACCGCTGCAACTGGCGGGGCTGATCTCGACTATGGCCAACGATGGAGTTTATGTTGCTCCACGGATTACAGCTGCGACAATCCAAGCGCAGAGCGCGCCTCAGACCATTGCTTTCCATCCGGTGAACGAACGTCGCGTAATTTCATCCCTTACGGCGGCGCAGATGCGTCAGATGATGCAGGGCGTTGTGCTCCACGGAACCGGTACAAAGGCCAAGCTGATCGGCTACAGCACGGCGGGAAAGACCGGCACGGCACAAAAAGTTGATCCCGCGACTCACGCATACTCGCATACGAAGTATGTTGCTTCATTTGCCGGATTCGCACCGATAAACAACCCGGCAGTCACGATCGCAGTGGTTCTGGACTCAGCGGTGGGCTTGCATCAGGGCGGGCAGGTGTCAGCCCCTGTATTCACTCGAATTGCGCAGCAGGTGCTCGAATATCTGCACACTCCGCACGATATAGAGATTCCAGCCAGCCGGCAAGTTCTGTTGGCTCGACAAAAGGCCAGTGACAAGGATCTAGAAGAGGGGTCTCCCGACCATCCGGGAGAGACGATGGAGGTGGCGGAAGCGGCTTCACCGGAGATTGCAAGTTCGGCTCTGGGGACTGCCTTGGGCGGGCGAGACCCTTCGGCCCCGCTCAGGGGAGGCGCCCTTCCCCCAACAAACCAAAACGGGATAAACCGTTCGGCTCTGCTCGGGGCAGGCGGCGTTCCCCCCGGGGTCAATAACGGAGTTGTCGCGGCTGCGATGCGTGAGCGAGTTCCGGTTCCCAATCAGCAAGCATCAATTCCCATTCCGTCACAGACAGTTTCGAGGTCGCCATCCGCTGTAACCTCGGGAACCGTTGTCCTGGATGTGGAGCAGGGGGGGATTGTAGTTCCGTCTTTCAGCGGCAAGTCAGTGCGTTCGTCCATTGAGCTTGCGCAATCGAGTGGGCTCGATTTGGAGGTCGTGGGCAGCGGGGTGGCACAAGACCAGTCGCCGCCCGCTGGAGCACGGGTCGCGAGCGGCGCCCGCATCAAGGTGCGATTCGGGCGTTAGACGCCTGGGTCACACCCGCATGATTCGTTTCTCCGCCAGCAGACACAGGCGCCCGATAGATAACTTTTCCGCGCAGCAGGTGAGTATCGTTTCCCTTGCGCGCGCCCATCAGAGCGCCCATCGTTCCTAACAGGTAAGCCGCGGGCCCCCGAGCGCCCGCGACTGCGATGGCGCCGAAGCCCGCTCCCACGCCAGCTCCGAGCCCAGCGGCGGCCAGACGGTTGGCGCCATCGCGCTTTTCGACTCGTATTTCGCGAATCCGGTCGCGACGCACGTGTATTTCATCCGAGTCCGTAACATGCGAGTGACGATCCAGTTGGCCGCAGACCAGCTCACTGTCGCTTGCCCTCGCGAAAATGCAGGGGAAGGTGAATGTCGTTACCACGGTGATTTGCCAACCCGTAGGTATGTCTTCCATACACTGCCAGTCTGCGACTAGAGATTTTGCACAAACTGTAGTCGTGAACAGGACGAGGAAGTAACTAAGCAGTAATCGTGATCGCATGACTTTAATTTATTTGCTGGCGCGTAGAGGCAGTGGTCAATCTGTGGCACTTTGTCGAGTGTCACAACTAGGGGGCAAGCGGCCCACGGATGAACTGTTCGTATTCCTGCAGCTCCTGCAGCGAAGATTCTGCCAGCAGCGGAAAAGCGATAACGCTGGGCTTGCCGTCGAGCCCCTGAGCGGTAAGCGAATCGCAGATGACGGCAGAGGTCTGGCCCAGGCCGCGCCGCCAATTGGCCTTTGAAGCGTCGCGCAGAAGTAGGCAATCGGGGTGGAAGCCGGCAGCGATCAGCATAGTGCGCGCTGTCTTCAGAAAAGGCACCCACCGCGAGGCAATGCCAACTAGGGCAGTCGAGGGCACGGGTAGGTATGGAGCAAGCGAGTCTGCGGCGGAGCGCAAGTGTAAGGTTACGAGGTCGCGATTCATGGGTATCTCCTCGCGAACAATCTTGCTCTTGATCGAGAGCACCAGCGGTATCGCGCCTTCGAAAATCCCGTCGTCGCAGTCCTCAGGAGCGCAAGCCTGTACTGGAAAAGTAAGCCGCTGCTGCATCTCTGCCAGGGTGATGCTCGCAAGTTCATGGTCTGGCTCAATGAGGAGAAAATGGTCGGGAGGCTGCACCTCCATCCACTGTCGCAACCGTGTGCGGACGACAGCAAGGGGAGTGTCAAGTCTTCGCGCTGCCAGGAGGAAATCGGCAATTAGCTTGTCGAGTGCAACTGCTGGCGCGGAAGTCTGAGTTCTCTGCGGCTTCACGTAAACACCGCTGCCCTTGCGGAATTCGACCCAACTGTCGTGCTCAAGCTGGCGATATCCTGCACTGACTGTGTTGGGGTGGACATGAAAACGCCGGGCGAGTTCACGGGTGCTGGGTAGGCGCTGAGCAGGTTTGAGATCGCCGCTCAGGATACTGAGGACGACCTGAGTGACTAATTGCTCGCGAACACTGATGCTGCTGCCGCGAGAAAGCCAGAGGCGCATGGGTGGATATCTTAAGCTACAAACCCCACTTTCACCACGGAGACACGGAGTCACGGAGAAAGCATAAGATCTTCTGAACATTCTTCTGCACAAATCGAGGGTAGACGAGCCAGACTCTCTTGCGACATCTCAAGGTTTTCTCCGTGTCTCCGTGCCTCCGTGGTGAACAGATTTGGTGAATCGATTTAGCCTGTTTACCACTTTCTAATACAATCACTGCAATGAATTTTCTTGAGCTGTTGGACGGGGTGGAAATGTCGGCCCAGAGCGGAAATCCGCAAATCACGGGCGTCGAATATGACTCTCGCTGGGTGAAGCCAGGGAATGTATTCGTCGCGATGCGGGGCGAATCGAGCGATGGTAACCGCTTCGTGGAGCAGGCGATTGCAGCTGGCGCGGTGGCGGTGGTCACGGATTCGGACGTAGCACCCATGAAAGTTGCATGGGCGAAAGTGCCACACGGACGGCGTGCACTGGCCGCGGTGAGCGCAAATTATTATAGGCGCCCGGCAGAAAAACTCGCGATTACTGGAATTACCGGAACTAATGGCAAAAGCACGACGGCGTTTTTGCTGGAATCCATTTTGCGCGCGGCCGCGCGTAAGACTACGTTGATAGGAACGATTGAGTATCACCTAGCGGGCCGGGTGCTGCCGGCGCCGCATACTACGCCGGAGCCACTCGGACTGCAGAGACTTTTTTCCGAAGCGGTTGAAAATGGCGCGACCGAAGTTGCGATGGAAGTGTCATCACACGCGCTCGTGCAGCAACGAACTTTTGGCATCGCCTTCGATGTGGCTGTGTTCACGAATTTGACGCGCGATCATCTCGACTATCACAAGACCATGGACGATTATTTCGCGGCCAAGCGACTTCTATTCGCGCGGAGCCAATCGGGATGGCCGCGCGTCGCTGTGCTGAACATAGACGATGAAATCGGCTTGCAACTTGTTAAGTTCTGCAAAGAGCAGGGCACAAGAGTGGTTACATACGGGCTGGCGAGGGGCGACTTTCACGCAACGAAGATTGAGGTCAGTTCGCGCAACACCAGCTTTGATTTAGTTACTCCGCACGGCACAGTTGCGATTAAATCGCCGCTGATTGGCAGAGTCAACATCTACAACATGCTTGCAGCAAGCGCGGCAGCATGGTCACGTGATTGCAATCTTGAATCTATTAGCGCCGGGGTCGAGGCCTTGATGCGGGTTCCTGGGCGTTTTGAGCGAGTTGATTGTGGTCAGCCGTTCACAGTTGTTGTGGATTACGCACACACCGACGATGCCCTTCGCAACCTGACTTCTCTCGCGCGAGAGTTCGTAAAACCAGCGAACGGCCGAGTGATCACGGTCTTTGGCTGTGGCGGAGATCGCGACCGAAGCAAGCGGCCGCTGATGGGGGAAGCTGCGGGCAAGGGCAGTGATTTTGTGGTGCTAACTTCGGACAATCCGCGCAGCGAAGATCCGCTGGCAATCATCAATGACGCGATCGTGGGGCTGCAGCGGTCGGGAATCAAGTACCTGACTGAACCGGATCGCCGCGCGGCCGTTCATTTTGCGGTCAGCGAAGCTCGGCCGGGTGACATCGTTCTGGTAGCTGGCAAGGGACACGAACAGATGCAGATCACACGCAGGGGAACGATTCCCTTTGACGATCGTCAGGTTGCGGCGGAGGCGCTGCGCGGGTTGGGTTACGAACGGAGCATTACAGTGGAGCGCCCGGTATGAAGCTGACGCTTTCGCGAATAGCGGAACTCATAGGCGTAGATGCGAGCGATCTTGATCCGAACGCCGTAACCACGGGCTATTCGATTGATTCGCGCACGATTCGTCCAGGAGAACTCTTCTTCGCGGTCAAAGGCGAGAAAATGGATGGGCATGACTTTGTGTCGCAGGCGCTCGAAAAGGGAGCGGTTGCAGCCGTCGTGGCGAGGGAGAAGCTCTCTGAGCTCAGTCTCGACGCCTTCTCCTGTGATAACAGATGGAATGGGCGGGCGGGGACGCCCGCCTCCCCACAATCTAATTTAGCTAAACTCATCCCGCTTGAAGACACGCTCGAGGCTTTACAGCAGTTGGCGCGCGGGGTTCGCCGTGTATGGGCGCGGCCTTTGATCGCCGTCACTGGTTCCGCTGGTAAGACGACCACCAAGGAAGCGATCGCTCACGTTCTTTCGACGCGTTTTCGCGTGCATAAATCCGAAGGCAACTTTAATAATCATTTTGGGCTGCCGCTTATGCTTCTGAAATTGGAGCGGGAGCACGACATTGCTGTTGTGGAACTCGGCATGTCGCACCTGGGTGAGATCACACAGCTGGCGCACATTGCGCAGCCGAACACGGGCGTGATCACTAACGTCGCACCGGTGCATCTGGAGTTTTTCAGCTCGATCGCGGAAATTGCATGCGCCAAGTACGAACTTGTGGAATCTCTTCCGGCGAATGGCAGGGCGGTTTTAAACGGAGATGATGAATATGTTTCGCAGTTTGGGCGCGAGTACAAGGGGAAGGTAATCACGTATGGATTTGGGCCAGCGTGCAGTGTGCGGGCTGATAAATGGGAGTCGAACGGAGAAGGGGGCTCGATCTTTGATGTCGTTGTCGGCAATCAGCACGAGAATGTTGTTCTGCCTTTAATTGGGAAACACAACGTCCATAACGCGCTTGCAGCAATAGCGGTCGGGCTGGAATACGGCGTGACGCTGTGCGAATCGGCGGGAGCGATGGCGAAGATCTCGCCTCAGGATAAACGAGGGCAGGTTGTCCGCATCGGCAACATTACCGTAATCAATGATTGCTACAATTCCAATCCGAAAGCCCTTGCTGCGATGGTCGACGCGCTGGCTGAAATGCCAGCGAAACGCAGGATTGTGGTTGCAGGCGAAATGCTCGAGTTAGGGCCGCAGGGCGAAGAGATTCATCGCGAGTCGGGCCGAGATATTGCCCGCAAGAGCATTGACGTTTTGATCGGGGTGCGAGGCTTGGCTCGGCACATGGTGGATTCCGCAAAGCAGGCGGGAATGACCGCTGAGTTTGTGGCCACTCCGGAAGAGGCAGGCGAGTGGCTGGCGCGCGCGGTTCGCGATGGCGACGCCGTGTTGCTGAAGGCTTCGCGCGGAGTAAAGCTGGAGAAGGCGCTGGAGAAGCTGTCATCTGTCAGCTACCAGCCATCAGGACAATCGTGATGATGGGAATCTACTCGATCTGTCCTTAGCCGTCGGTCACCGGAACGCCGTGTTTCACCTCAAGAATCGAAACAGAAAACCGAAAGCGGCATAGATTAGCGCACGACTGAAAGCCGAACAACTAAGACCGAACCCGGAGGCGGATTGCTCTACTGGCTGCTATACCTAAAACTTTTTCATTATTTTCCACCTTTTCGGATCTTTCGCTATTTGACCTTCCGTACCGCTTTTGCCAGCCTTACGGCGATGTTCACAGGATTGATCATTGGGCCATTGGTAATCGAACGCCTTCGCGAATTCCAGATCGGACAATACATTCGAGAAGAAGGGCCGAAGGCGCACCAGAAAAAAGCCGGGACGCCGACGATGGGCGGAGTCCTGATTGCGATTTCGATTATTGTGCCGACGCTGCTGTGGGCGGATCTGGAGAACCGCTTCGTGTGGATGGCGGTGCTTTCGACTGCGACTTTTGCGGCAATCGGTTTTGCCGACGACTATACCAAGGTTATCCACAAAAGAAATCTTGGATTGACGGCACGGATGAAGTTCGGCTTGCAGGTACTGACGAGTGTATTGATCGCGGTGGCACTGATCGCGATGCAGAACCGTGGCTTGTATTCGACAAAGTTGGTGGTGCCGTTTATCAAGCAGTTCCATCCTGACCTGGTCGTGGATCGCCTCGTCCATAACCCCGATCTTTGGCCGTTGGCTTTCCTGCCGTTTATTGGGTTTGTGGTGTTCATGATCGTCGCTGCCAGCAACTCCGTGAACTTGACCGACGGGCTGGACGGACTTGCGATCGGGTGCACTTTAATCGCGGCCGGGGCGCTCACGGTGCTGACGTACGTTAGCGGACACGCTACGTTGTCCACGTATCTGGAACTTCCGCGCATGCCGCAGGTTGGTGAGCTGACCATTTTCTGTGGCGCAATGGTCGGGGCCTCGATTGGATTTCTGTGGTATAACGCCCATCCCGCGGAAGTATTCATGGGCGACGTGGGATCGCTGGCGCTGGGCGGTGCGATTGGAACTGTTGCGGTGATCATCAAGCAGGAACTGCTGCTGCCGTTCATAGGTGGCGTTTTCGTCATCGAGGCGCTCTCAGTAATTCTGCAAGTCGCGTCGTACAAGCTGCGCAAAAAGCGAATCTTCAAAATGGCGCCAATCCATCATCACTTTGAGCTGATGGGATGGTCGGAGTCGAAGATCATCGTGCGATTCTGGATTGCGTCGTTGGTGTTTGCGCTGTTCGCACTGACTACCTTGAAACTGCGATAATCTTTCACCACAGAGACAGTGAAACAATCGGGGATGGGGCGATCTAATTGCGGATTGATTTTGCAGAGTTCTCCATTTCGCGGTGGTGAAAAGTTTGGATGTTAACGGCAAACGCGTGCTCGTCGTCGGGCTTGGCTGCTCTGGCGTGGCTTCTGCGCTTTTCTTGAAGTCACGAGGGGCGCTGGTTACCGTCTCTGATGCGAAGTCGGAAGATCAGCTCCGAGAAGAAATTCCCGCACTGCTCGATCAGGGGATTGCGGTCGAAACCGGCGGTCATGGCGAGCGCACATTTCACAATCAGGATTTGATCGTAGTAAGCCCTGGCGTTCCCGTGGACGCCGAACCGATCATGCAAGCGAGGGCGCTTGGGCAATCCGTCGTCGGTGAAATTGAGCTCGCGTCGGAATTTCTTGCCGGCAAGATTGTCGCTATCACCGGCTCGAACGGCAAGACGACAACTACCACCTTGACTGGCGAAATTCTCGCGGCTGGCGGGTTGAAGACGCTGGTTGGCGGAAACATTGGCATGCCCGCGATTTCGCTGGTGGACCAAGCGACGCCCGGGACTGTTACCGTGCTCGAAGTCTCCAGTTTCCAGTTAGAGACCGTGCGCACGTTCCGTCCAAAAATTGCGGTCGTCCTGAACGTGACGCCTGACCATCTTGATCGCCATCGCACGCTTTCTGCCTACGTGGACGCCAAAGCGCGTATTTTCGAGAACCAGCAGTCGGATGACTTCGCAGTCTTAAACGCCGACGATCCAACCTGTGTCGAACTCGGTGGACGCACTCGCGCCCACGTGTTCTGGTTCAGCCGCAAGAAAGAAGTGGAAACAGGCGCGTGTGTCGGCAATGGGCAGATAATGTTCCGGCGAGATGGGTCGAAAGTGGAAGTCATTCCGGTCAGTGAAATTCCACTCAAAGGCGCTCACAATCTTGAAAATGTTTTGGCGGCGATTTGCTGTGGAGCTTTGCTGGAATGCGACGCCGAGAAAATTCGGGCCGCAGTCCGGAACTTCAAAGCGGTGGAACACCGGCTGGAATACGTTACTACTATTCGCGGCGTGGAGTACTACAACGATTCCAAGGCCACGAATGTGGACGCGACGATCAAGGCGCTGGAGTCTTTTCCGGCTGGCGTGCATTTGATACTTGGGGGAAAAGATAAAGGCAGCGACTACACCGTGCTGAACGAGTTGTTGCGACAGCGAGTCAAGCGTGTTTACACGATCGGCACAGCAGCGGAGAAGATCCAGTCTCAGATCAAGGATGCCGCGGAGGTGGTTGCAGCGGGGAGTCTGGAAAGTGCGGTGAGGCAGGCCGCAGCTTCAGCCCAGCCGGGAGAGATTGTTTTACTGGCGCCAGCGTGCGCGAGTTTTGATCAATTTCAGAATTACGAGCATCGGGGAAGAGTATTTAAGGAGTTGGTGGGAGGAATGCTAAGGAGATAGATTGCGTGGCGTCGTCTGTGCGTGTCCGTTCTTCCGCCTCTTCGAGGCTTGGTCGCAATCCTACCTAGGGCTTGCGCCCTGGGCTGCATCCTTGTGCCGCTTCGCGGCTAGCGGTGCACAAATTTCGGGTTGCTTTTCTCTTAACCCCGCTTTCGCCGACCTCCGGAACCAAGACAATCAACATGTGAGTATCGGCTCCCAAGATTTCCTTCTCGGTGTCTCACTGTCCCCATGGTGAAATAAGTCTTCATGGCTAAGCGCGTCAGTGTGGATCGATGGCTGTTCGTGGTCACTTTACTGCTGGTGTTTGTGGGCCTGGTGATGGTGTTCAGCGCGTCGGCGGTGATGGCGAAGGAGCGATACCACTCGGGCTATTTCTTCCTGCTGCGACAACTTGGATGGGCTGTTGCCGGATTTATTGCGATGCTCGCCGCTATGAAGATTGACTACAAGCGGCTCAAGCATCCGGCAGTCGTGTTCTCGTTGCTCGGCCTGACCACCCTGATGCTGATTTCCGTGTTCTTTCTTGATCGCGCACACAACACACATCGCTGGTTCCATGTTGGCGGCTTTTCGTTTCAACCTTCGGAGCTGGCAAAACCGGTGTTGATTCTGTTTCTCGCGTTCTTTCTCGAGAACCATGCGAAGTCCATGAACGACTGGCGCAATACCTTGATTCCAGCCGTGCTGCCAACGCTGGTTTTTGTTGGACTGATCGTCTTCCAGCCAGATCTGGGTACCGCAATCGCGTGTGCGGCGATCACGGTGTGCGTTCTGTTCGTGGCTGGGCTGGATGTTAAGTATCTGGCATACGGCTTTCTGGGCTCGCTTTTGCCGCTTTATTTTTTGATCTTTCATGTAGCTTATCGGCGTGATCGAATTCTCGCGTTCCTGAATCCGTACTCTGATCCGCAAGGCCGCGGGTTTCACATCATCCAGTCTCTGATTGCAGTTTCAACCGGCGGGTTGACTGGAGTCGGATTGATGGAGGGCAAGGAGAAGCTGTTTTATCTGCCCGAGCCGCACACGGACTTCATCTTCTCAGTGCTGGGCGAGGAACTCGGGCTGGTCGGTTGCCTGGTCGTGGTTGCCCTTTTCGCGATTTTTCTATGGCGAGGCATTCGGACCGCGTTCCGCACCCAAGATTTGTTCGGACGTTTCCTGGTGGTTGGGATTACCAGCATGGTGGTGGTGCAGGCGTTCATTAACATCAGTGTTGTGCTCGGACTGATGCCGACCAAGGGGATTCCACTGCCACTGATCTCCTACGGCGGTTCGTCTTTGTTCATTACGCTGGGGTGTGTAGGCGTGCTGCTGAATATCACGAAACAAGCGGAATAGGAGCAGGGCGCGCCGGGCCGAGGGCGGTTGCCCCACGGGTTTATAGTCACTGCATGCGAGCCATTCTGGCGGGCGGAGGCACGGGCGGTCATGTGATTCCGGCCATCGCCATCGCACAAGAGCTGCAGAAACAATATCAGGCTGAAGTCCTCTTCATTGGCACCGCACGAGGATTGGAGAACCGTCTGGTTCCGGCGGCAGGATTTCCTTTGCAGCTGGTAAATGTGGGCGCACTGAATCGCGTCAGTTTGGCGATTCGGGTGAAAACCTTATTCGATCTCCCTCGCGCGGTCTTTGCGGCGGGGCGATTGCTGAACGAATTCCAACCCGATGTTGTGATCGGTGTGGGCGGATATGCTTCGGGCCCGGCCATGCTTGCCGCTATTCGCAGGCGCATTCCTACGCTGGCGTTTGAGCCGAATGTTGTTCCGGGATTCGCGAATCGAATCGTGGCGCGGTTTGTGTCTGCGGCGGCCGTCCACTTTCCGGAGACCGCCGAGCGGTTTCGCAATGCCGTCGTAACCGGAGTTCCGGTGCGCCCGGCATTCTTTCAAATTCCTCGAAAGCCTTATGTTCAAGCGTCACCGACTCTGCTCGTATTCGGTGGAAGTCAGGGAGCTCGTGCAGTCAATCAGGCGGTGACGCGCGCGATTCGGCCTTTGTTGGGCCGGGTACCGGGACTGTACGTGATCCATCAGACCGGAGAGCGTGACTATAATGACGTGCTGGCCGCGTACACGCAGGCGGGATTTCCGGCGGAGGTTCACAGGTTCATTGAAGACATGCCGAGTTTTTTTGCGCGGGCCGATCTGATTTTGTGTCGTTCGGGAGCCAGCACCGTAGCGGAGATCGCTGCAGCAGGGAAGCCCGCAGTATTTGTTCCCTTTCCTGGGGCCGCAGATGATCATCAACGGCGAAATGCCGAAGCCCTGGAGCGGGCCGGGGCCGCTGTCGTTGTAGAAGAAACGAAGCTCGATGAAGTCTGGCTGGTGGATACGATTTGCGCTTTGCTGGAGGATCCGGCAAGGCTAGCGAGAATGAGCGATGCGGCGCGCGCGATGGCGCATCCGAATGCGACGAGGGATATTGCGGAGCTGGCGGCGCGAGTAGGGGGAATACAAAACCCGGCCACGGATTAGCTACACGGATTGTCACGGATATTTTGGTTTGATGTTCTTTGCGCATTTTGCGGTTAAAGTCTTGAAAGCTTTTAACCGCAGAGATCGCAGAGAAATTCGTAAGAAAGAAGACAGCGCGGTACAAAGACTGGGTTCGTTTTCTGTCCGCGTGATCCGTGTAAATCCGTGGCCAAGAAGTTAGTTTTATGTTTGCAAAGATTCAACGCATCCATTTTGTAGGCATAGGCGGGATCGGCATGAGCGGTATTGCCGAGGTGTTGTTGAATCTCGGCTACAAAATTTCCGGCTCTGACTTGAAGCGGTCACCGGTGACCGAGCGGCTGCGACAGCTTGGCGCGATCATTTTCGATGGACACGGCTCGACTAATATTGCCGGGGCCGAAGTTGTGGTCACAAGTTCGGCCATCAACATCGGCAATCCGGAAGTCGAGGAAGCGCGGCGGCTGCATGTCCCTGTGATTCCTCGCGCGGAGATGCTGGCGGAATTGATGCGCCTGAAGTACGGGATCGCAATCGCCGGGATGCATGGCAAAACCACGACGACTTCCATGGTTGCGGCGGTGCTGGCGGCGGGCCGACTTGATCCGACGGTTGTGGTCGGAGGCCGCGTGGACGCGATGGGATCGAACGCGCGGCTGGGACGGTCGCAGTATCTGGTTGCGGAGGCCGATGAGAGCGACCGGTCATTTCTAAAGCTCTCGCCCATTCTTGCGGTTGTGACCAACATTGATCGCGAGCACATGGATTGCTATCGCAGCATGCATGATGTGAAGCGCGCGTTTTTGGACTTTATGGATCGCGTGCCGTTCTATGGAATGATCGTGGCTTGTAACGATGATCCGATTCTGCGCAGGCTGTTTCCGAAAATTCGCCGGAGAATGTTGAGTTATGGGACGCGCAAGGAATCGGATTTCCGGATAAAGGCATTAAAGCCGTTTGGTGTGGAGGCCGCCTCGGCTCACGTAGGGGCGGGTGCCCTGACCCGCCCTCCCCGGAGGGGGGCGTCCGGGGCTACGTGTTTCGGAGTTACCTATCGCGGGCGTGATCTAGATGAATTCCGGCTACACGTGCCCGGTCTCCACAATGTGCTAAATGCGACGGCTGCTATTGCGGTCGGAATCGGGCTAGATATTCCGGTGCCGCATATTCAGGAGGCTCTCGAAAACTTTAGCGGTGTGGATCGCCGTTTTCAGGTTCGCGGCCACGCAGCTGGCGTATTCGCGCCACGCTGGCCGCTGCCCGGCAGTGTGGATATCGCAAGATTCACGTCATCTTCCAGCCGCATCGCTACACCCGCACGCGGGATTTGATGGATGAGTTCGCAACGGCGTTCTCGGATGCGGACTCCTTGTTGGTGCTGGATATTTATCCGGCAAGCGAGCAGCCGATCGAGGGCATCACAGGAGAGGCCTTGGCCCAGAGGATTTGGGAAGAGGGAAATCGTCAGGTTGAGTACGCAGGTTCGTCCGAAGAAGCAGTTGCAATTGCGACCTCGAATGCGGCTGAAGGCGACATGATTCTGACGCTGGGGGCTGGATCGGTGTCGCAGCTAGGGCCGATGGTGCTGGAGAAGTTGCAGTCCCTAGCGATCCGATCGCGTCAATAGAAAGATGAGCATTCTTCCCCTCGCTTTTGGTCATGCGATTTCCCCCAATGAATTCCAGTGCATTCAGCAGCGCATGTCCCTTGATTGCTGCAAGTGGGACTCGCAGGTAGGTGACACCTCAACGTTGTTTCCTCAGCCCCTTCTGATCAGTGGCGAGACATGGAATCAGTTGAAGGAAATGGCTGAAGGCCTGGCCGCCGAATTGAATGAAGCGGAGAATGAGCTACTGCATCGTTCGGAACTGCTTTCCCTCCTGGGCTTACCGAGGCCTCTGCACATTGAATTTACGCGCGGGAATCATGCTGCACTCAGACCTGGTGCGGTGCGGGTGCTGCGTTTTGATTTCCACTACACCAATGACGGGTGGCGAATATCTGAGGTGAACAGCGACGTTCCAGGAGGCTACACCGAGGCATCACGTTTTCCCGAAATGGTGCGCCAGTTCTTTCAGAATGCACGCACGACTGGAGATCCCGCGAACGAGTGGGCCCGCGAGCTCCTCGCGGCAATAGGAGAACGCGGTCGGGTCGCATTGCTTTCTGCGCCCGGATTTTTCGAAGACCAACAGGTTACAGCGTTTCTAGCGGCCGAACTACAAGCGCGTAACATCGACAGCCGTCTGTTGCATGATCCTTCTCAACTGAACTGGAAGGATCAAGTTGCTTTCACTCGGTGGAACGGAAATGAGGTCAAGGTTGACGCGATCGTTCGTTTCTATCAGGGGGAATGGCTCGCGAGACTGCCTGATCGCAACAAATGGAAGCCACTGTTCTTTGGAAGTAGAACTCTCGTCGCGAATCCCGGAATCGCAGTGTTGAGCGAGAGTAAGAGATTTCCTCTCACTTGGCCGACGCTGTCGACTTCTATGAGCACATGGACGTCGATGATGCCCGAATGCCGGGACCCTTTGGAAAGCCATTGGAAATCCAGCGATGACTGGATAGTGAAGGCTGCGTTTTCCAACACGGGTGACGAAATCCATGTGCGCGAATTAATCGACGCCAAAACCTGGGGCAGCGTGTGCAAGTCCGTTGAAAGTCATCCTGAGCGTTGGGTCGTGCAGCGTCGTTTTGAAACGGTCCCGATTACGTCCGATCTGGGCTCGCTATATCCTTGCATCGGCGTTTATACAATCAACGGGCGTGCCTGCGGTATCTATGGAAGGGCAAGCAGGCAACCAATCGTTAACTACTCCGCTTACGACGTCGCTGTGCTCATTGCTGGAGGCTAAAAATGGCTAGCAAAGATGAAATCCACAAAATCTGGGCCCCGCCCGGTGGGATGTGGTCACCTTGGGTCAAACCAGTATTGTTTTCGTTTACCGACGCTATTTGCACTGTGCCGCCTACCCGTTCGGTTGTTTTTCAAAAAGAATGGGTGCCGAAAACCAGCTTCCGGAAGAGGCAGGCATTCTTTGGGGCATGCGAATGGCTGAATTCGGCTATCGACCAGTGCCCCTGTACAATGCGCTACCATTTGCGATCAGCGATAAGCTGGAAACGCCGACTTCAAGGCCGATCTCAACCGTCCACGTCGAGCCAATCCTTGGAGCAGTAGTTCGGGAATCCAGCACTCTGCACAAACTTAAATTGCCATTGAATTCGCCGCCTGCGTTCCTTCTGGACTCCGATCGCAGAATCGCGAAGACTGATATTGTGCCCGGCGTATTCGACAATCGTTCGGTCTGTTTTACAACTGACTTTCCCTCGGCTGCTTTTCTGATCGAACACGGAGTCAACAGTGTCGTGGTTGTGCAAGAGACTGCAACGTTTGCGCCCGACCTGCTGCCCGTTCTGATTGCTTGGCAACAAGGAGGGATCAAGGTCTTTCGGAAGCTGTACCAGGATACAGAACCTCCGGCCGCGGTGGTCGTCCAGAAACCTTCATTCCTGAGTCGAATCTGGTTCCGGCTCAGCGTTGCTTTGGGTTTCCATCGAGGTGAACTCGGTGCTTTTGGGGAAATTGTTCCTGCATCGAGCGGCTGACCTCACCCCGAGTGCCGGATGTGCAGCACGTCTCCATCCTGCACGATGTAGTCTTTGCCTTCGAGGCGAAGGATGCCTTTGACGCGGGCGTTGGCTTCGGAGCCGGCTTCGAGCAGTTGTTCCCAGCGGATGGTTTCGGCGCGGATGAAGTGCTTCTCAAGATCGGAATGGATCGCTCCGGCGGCCTGCACGGCGCGCGTATTCACGGGGATAGTCCAGGCGCGGCACTCATCTTCGCCGATCGTGAAGAAGGAAATCAGTCCGAGGAGAGCGTAAGTTGTGCGGATGAGGCGCGTGAGGCCGCTCTCTTGTAGTCCGTAACTGGAAAGAAATTCGGCGGCATCGGCATCGGACATTTCAGCGAGCTCGGCTTCGACTTTGCCGCAGATGGCGGTGGCTCCGGAATTCTTCATTGTCGAGCTCCGCTCGACCGGACGGGTGGGGGCACCCGTCCCCACGTGGCCGGTGGTTCCCACGT